>JAEWMV010000085.1 GCA_023393045.1 Bacillota bacterium
GCTCATGTACTCGCCCGCCTGCCCCAGCGTGGGATAGCGCCCCTCGGCGATGTAGTCGACGATCTGGCCGATTTCGTCCATCTTATTGGGGGACGTGCGCCGCATCTGCTCGCGCCAGGAGCTTTCCCGTTCGCTTTTCGTGTTGAGCACGATGGACCACTCCAGCGGCTCCATGGGCGGAATGCCCGCGGTGTGCATGGCAAGGTGGCGGCAGGTCACATCCTCCACAGGGTTGCCGGGCACGCGGAATTTGGGGAAATACTTCACCACGGGGTCGTCGAAGCTGAATTTGCCCTCCGCCTCGAGTATGCAAAGCGCAAGCGTCGTCATGGATTTGCTCATGGAGGCGATGCCAAGCACCGTGTGCTCGTCAATGGCGCGCCCGGCCTCCAAGTCGGCGTAGCCGTAGCCCTTTTCAAAGAGCACGCCGTCCCGCGCGCGGATGCACACGGATACGCCGGGGAGCTTTTTTTCCTTGACGCGCGCCGCAAGCGCGGCATCCAGCGCGGCGATGTCGTAGTTCATTTGTTTCTTTTCCTCTCTTTCTTTTGTATCCGCCCCGGCATAAGGCCGGGGCTTCGTTTATGTTCCGCCCCGCGCGGAATCAGGACTGCGCGCCAAGGCGCGTCAAATCCAAATTGATGACGGGACGCACCGTCGCCGTGGTAGACATGGTGATGGTGTACCCCTCGTAATAGATGGAGCCGTCGTTATGCACGACCGCCTTGCGGTGGGCGGTATCCCCCGGATTCCTCAGCCACCACCAGCAGGCCTCCTCGCGGTAGTTCGCGCCCCACGCCTTGGCGTAGAGCGTGCTTTGCGCAATGCGCTCCCCGTCGCTCGGGAACCACGCGAGCGCCTCCTCGATGCTGGGCACGTACACATGGTCCACGGTTTCCTTGCCGCCCTCCGTGCCGAAAACGGGATTCGCCGCATCCGCGTTTTCATGGCGCGCGATCGCGGCGCGCTCCTCCAGCAGGAAGGCCGAGCTTAAAAAACTCCCGTTGAGCCATTCCCGAAGGGACGAGTTCGCCCAGCTCACGGGCAGATATTCATTCTGATACGCGTGGCAGTCCAGGCCGTAGAGCGAGATGAGCGTGAGCGCGTCCCCCTCCCGGGCGACCACCTGCCACACGATGGCCTCGCGCCCGTTGAGCGGGTCGGTATCCTGCTCGTACTGCCCCCAGTAGACAACGTCGCCCACGGCGGCGCTTTGAAGCATCTCCCTTTCAAGCGAGAGACGCAGCGCCTCCGCGTCCTTATAGGCCGCAACCCCGCCCATCGGACTGAAGAAGAAGTTGCCCAGCGCATCGCGCGCGCCCGCGTGGGCAAGCGCCTCGATCGCCGCGGCCGGGTCGCTTTGTTCGATGGCGGCCTGCGCCTCGCGGTAAGCCTCCTTCTGCGACATGCGCGGCTGTATGTGGTAGTTCCACACATAGCTGCCGCCTATGCGCACCGCGAGCACGACGGCGATGACAAGCCCTCCAAAAAGGAGTATCCTGCGCACCCGCTTTTTACGCTGGCCGGGGGTGAGGGGTTCGCGCCGTTTTACGTTTGCTGCTTCCATAACACATGCTCCTTTCATCCATACCATCAGTCAACCATATGAGCAAAAGGGAAAAGTGTTGTTTTTGTGGTGCCGCTCTACTCCCAGAGCGCTTCGGGATACACGCCGCGCTTTTTCAATTCGGCAAATCCCGCACGCACGAGAGGCATATCCTCCCTGTAGGTCACGCCGAACCAGCTTTCGCGCGTGGGAATCACCTTCACGCTGGTTTCCCCGTCCCCGAGCGTTTCGCACACCGCCATGGGCAACAGATCCTCGTATTTGAGCGGATTGTTCTTCAAACCCTCCAGCAGGTCGCGCTCGAAGCGGGTTTGGAATTTATCGAATATGCCGTTGTTGAAAGCCCAGCAATTCATGGAAACGGTCGTCCCGCGCGCGATGGACACCTGCTGCCTGTCCGCGCCGATATAAGCCGCGCCGTCCTTTGTTTTTACGATGTTCATGCGCTCCACAATGGCCCGAAGATCCCCTTTTTCGTCCACCTCGCACACGCCGCGCGTGACGCCGCCGTGGTCTGTGAGGGTGTTTTCCACCCTGTACCCCACCGCCGCGTGCTCGTTTTTGCCGCGCGGGGAGGAAAGGAAGCCGTGGAGGATGTCAAAAGCCTCGGCGCCGTAATAATCATCCGCGTTAATGACGGCAAAGGGCCGCCCGGCCACGGCCTCGCGCGCGCAGAGCACGGCGTGCGTGGTGCCAAGCGGCTTCACGCGCCCTGCGGGGATCACGACGCCCGCGGGCACCTTGTCCATCTCCTGAAAGGCGTAGCGCACGTTTGCGCGCCCTTCGATGCGTTGCCCTATCGCCTCGCGAAAGTCCTTTTCTATTTCATGCTTGATGAGGAACACGATCTCCCCGAAGCCCGCGCGCAGCGCGTCGTATATGGAAAAGTCTATGATGATGTTGCCGTAATCGTCCACGGGGTCGATCTGCTTCAAGCCCCCGTAGCGGCTGCCCATACCGGCGGCCATAATCACAAGCACGGGTGACGTCATGGGGCATACCTCCGCAGTTTGATGGTTCATTATACCATGTTTTTACCCCTGCAATTAATAAAACATTGTAAAAAGACAACCCCCGGCAAAAGAAAAGAAAAAACCGCCCTGGCTTTTGCCCGGCGCGGCGCACACATCCCATATAAAACGCTTATTTTCCCCGGCTGCGCCTGCCCGCCACGACGGCGAGCGCCACCGCAGCGCCCAGCACGGCCAGCGCGATGACGAACACGCCCGTGCCGCCCGTATAGGGAATGCCTACGGGGATCTGCTCATACACTTCGCCCAGCGGGATATCATTGCCCGCGGGCTGCACCTCGAGCGCCGGCGTCTGGCCGCTTTGGGGCATATCGCCCGACTCCTCGCCCTCGGCCGCCGTCGCTGCGGCCAAGGAAAGCATCAGTATGGCCGCGGCCAACAAACAAACCAGCTTCAAGGTGCGCTTCACTCGTTTTTCCCCCTGCTTCTTCGCGTGCAACCGATTCGCTCAATCTTAAAACCGATTATAGCACGCATCGGTTACACGACGGTTATAAAACAGGAAAATTCTGGGGATATTTCGCGGATAATGTCGTATTTTTACCGTGCCCGCGCCCTCCTTTTCGACGATTTTGGTATGGCGCGGGCGCGCGCGCATGCTATAATGAGAAAACGACGTTTTCGGGAGGCGCGCATGAGATTATTTATCGCCATCGAGCTGCCAAAGTCCTTCAAGGCCGAGGTGGCGCGCATACAAAAAGAGGTCAAGATCCTCTCCTGCGGCGGGCGCTTCGTGCCTGCAGACGCGTTCCACATTACCTTGCACTTCATTGGGGAGAGCGACGAGCTTGCGGGCGCCGTAGCCGCCATGCACGAGGCCGCGCGCGGTATGCGCCCCTTCACGCTGCACCTTGGCAAGTACGCAAGCCTCAATCACAAAGGAGAATCACGCACCTCCATCCTCGAGGTCAAGGGCCAGCTCGACGAGCTTGCCGCGCTGCACGAGTCGCTTGAGAGCGCGCTCTACGACAACGGCTTTTCGCGCGACGCCAAGCGCTTCACGCCGCACATCACGCTGGGCCGCGCGGTGGAGCACGACGAGCTTGCGGATGCGGAATTAAAGGCCCTTTCCCCCAACGCGAGCATGACGGTGTTTGGCATCACGCTCTTTGAAAGCGTGCGGCAGGAAGGGCGCATGGTCTACCGGGCGCTGCACAAAGAGGTGTTCTGATGGACGCGGGGGTCTCCTTCGTCGTCGGCCGCGCGGGCGCGGGAAAGAGCAGCTATTTAAGGGAATACGCTTCGCGGCTTGCCCAAAGCGGCGCGCGGGCGTATTACATCGTGCCCGAGCAGTTCACCTTTGAAACCGAGCGCGCGCTGTGCGAAAGGCTGGGAGGCCTGTTGGACATACAGGTCTGCTCTTTCACCTCGCTTGCCGAGCGCGTGATGAGGGAGGCGGGCGAGCGGCGCGTGTTCCTTACGCGCCAGGGACGGCGCATGGCCATACGAAAATGCGCGGAGGACCACGCCAAGAGCCTTCGCGCGTTCGCGCGCGTGTACGACCGCCCGGGCTTTTCCAAGAACTGCGACGATTTTTTCACCCTCTGCAAGCGCTTTGACATCTTCCCCGATCAGCTCGCCGACGCTGCGGCAAAGCTGCCCGAGGGCTCGGTTTTCGGGGAAAAGCTCGCCGACCTCGCGCGCATCTACGGCGCGTACGAAAGCCACCTCGCCGCGCGCCGCATGGACGCGGAGGACGCATTTTTCGCGCTCTACGCGCATCTGCCGGACTCTTCCGTGGCGGGGGCCGAGATCATCATAGACGGCTTTGACCTCATCAGCGAGCAGCTTTTTGACATCGTCGCCGTCCTTATGGACGTTTGCCCGCGCATCACCGTGGCGCTTCGCCTCGACCTTTCCCCCCGCTGCCGGGACGCGCGCGTGTTCGCGGCGGAGGAGCGCGTGCATGCGCGCATCAGAAAAATAGCAAACGAAAAGGGCTTGCCCATCGAATATATCCGCCTGCCGCTCAAGGGTGCCGAGTTACCCGAAGCGTATCAAAAAGCGCCCGCCCTCGTCCATCTGGAGCGCGAGGGCTTCGCCTATCCGTTCGCGCCCTATGAGGGAAGCGCAAAGGACGCCGTGCGCGTTTTTGCGGGCACGGACGTGCGGGCGGAGGCCGAGGCCGCCGCGGACGCGGCGCTCGCCGCCGCAAAATCCGGCATGCGCTTTCGAGATATGGCCGTCATCGCCACGGACATGGATAAGTATATGGAGCCTGTCAGCCGCGCGCTGCGGCGGCGGGGCATCCCGTTTTTTACCGACGCAAAGCACCCGCTCGCGGGTTATCCTGCGGCGCTGCTCGCGCTCAGCGCGCTTCGCTGCGCGTCGCGCGGCTTCCCGGGCGGGGAGCTGCTCGCCGTCGCAAAAACAGGCTTTGCGGACGTTTCACGCGAGGAAACCGAGGCGTTTGAAAACTACATCCTCGCGCGCGGCGTAAGGAAACTGGGCTTTGCAAAGCCCTTCCCGCCGGACGCGCCGGAAGCGGCCGAGGCCGCGCGGGAAAAGCTCATTGTGCCTTTACTTGCCTTGCGCGCGGGACTTTCCGCATCGCGCACGGCCGCGGGCAAAGCCGCCGCGCTCTATGATTATATGCAGGCGCTTTCTCTTCGGGACAAGCTCGTTTCCCTCACGGACAAGTTGCGCGCCGAGGGCAAGCTGGAGCAGATGGAGGAGAGCGCGCAGGTCTATAACATGCTCGTGGAGCTCATCGGCCAGCTGCACGCCATCATGGGGGATACCCACATTTCCTCCGCCCGCTTCATCGACGTGTTTGAAGAAGGCGTGTCCTCCTACGAGGTGGGCGTGATCCCCGCGAGCGCGGATCAATTGCTCTTTGGCAGCCTGGGGCGCAGCCGCGCGCGCGACCTCGAGGCGCTCTTCGTGCTGGGCGCGTCGCAGGGGGCCTTCCCCACCGCCGTCACGGACGACGGCATGGTGAGCGACGCGGAGATCGTCTCCCTCGCCGCGCTCGGCCTCAACGAGCTGCCCGACACCGGCCGCCGCGCAGACAAGGAGCTTGCGGACGTCTACGGCACGGTGACGAAGCCGAGGAAGCTACTCTACCTTTCTTATTCACTTGCGGGTCAGGATAACGCGCCCTGCCAGCTGATCGATCGCATCCGCGAGCTTTATGCGGACGTTGCGGTGGAAACGGACATCGCCCCCGCGCCGCCCGCCTCCGCCGAGAGCGCGCTACGCCGCCTTGCCGCCGCCCTTCGCGCGGGCGTGGACGCGGGCGAAATGCCGCAGGACGCGCTGCCCCTCTACTCCGCCTTCGCCGCGCGCAACGCGATAGAAGGCTATGGCGAGCGGCTCACGACCATAGAGAGCGCGCTCTTTTACGAGGCTTCGCCCGAGCCCTTCGGGCAGGAGCTTGCGACCGCCCTCTACGGCGGCAGACTGTATGGCAGCGCGTCCCGCCTCGAGGCGTTCAACGCCTGCCCGTTCAAGCACTTCGCGCGCTACGGGTTGAAGCTTGAGCCGCGTAAGGAATACCGCGAGCGCCGCGCGGACGAGGGCACCTTCTGCCACGATGCGCTTTGCGCCTTCATGCAGGCGCTCATCGACGCGGACAGGCCGCCCGCCTCCGTATCGGACGAAGAAGTTGACGAGATATTGTCCCACATACTCCCGGAGCTTGCCGCGACGCATAACGAGGGCATTTTGCTCGACACCGCAAGAAACCGCGCCCTTTTCGCGCGCCTTTCAAGGAAAATTGCCGCCACGGCCAAGGCGATGCTGCGCCAGCTTGCCGCGGGGTCTTTCCGGCCCACGGAGTGCGAGGTCGCTTTTGGTCAAAACAAAGCCTTTCCCCCGCTGACGCTGGAGCTTCCGGGCAACCGCACATACTCCCTCTCCGGCCGCATAGACAGGATCGATTCCTATCAGGCGTCCGACGGGGAAACCTATGTGCGCGTGGTGGACTATAAAACGGGGGACGCTTCGTTTTCCATGGAAAACATCTTTGAGGGGCTGAAGCTGCAGCTGCCCCTCTATGTGGGCGCGATCACCGCCGTTTCCCGCGCGGAGGAAAAAGCCGCGCGCGCCGCGGGCATGTATTATCTGCCCGTCATCGACCCCGCCGTGCCGGAAACCGACGAAACCAGGCTCTTGGACGCGCTGATGAAGGAATTCCGCCTGAGAGGGCTCACGGTGAGCGACGCGGAACTCATGCAGGCCGGCGGCGCGGGCACGGCCTTCGGCGCGCGACCCTCCCCCTACAAGGTGGGCGCGGAGGATTTTGCGCGCGCCACGCGCTACGCCATCGACAAGGCCGGGGAAACCGCGGCCTCCATCTTCGAAGGGCGCGCGGAAGCTTCCCCCTATCGGGATAACAACGGCAGGAGCGCGTGCGGGCTTTGCGATTTTGCGAGCGTGTGCGCGTTTGACGCCGCCTTCCCCGGCTGCGCGTACCGGAGCGTGCCCAAAATGAAGCCGGACGAGTTTTTCAGGGAGGTCATGCCCCATGGCAAACTGGACGAGTGAACAGAAGCGCGCCATAGAAGCAAGCGGCGACCTGCTTGTGAGCGCGGGCGCGGGCTCCGGCAAAACGGCGGTGCTCACCGAGCGCATCGTGCGCCTCGTCAGGGAAGGACTGGACGTGCGGGAGCTTTTATGCGTCACCTTCACCAACGCCGCCGCGGGCGAGATGAAAAAGCGCATTGAGCGCGCGCTCTACCTCGCCTCCGCAAACGCTGCGGACGAGGCTGAAGCCGCGCGGCTCAACGAGGCCGCACGATTGAGCGCCTCCGCATCGATCAGTACGCTCCATTCCTTCTGCACGCAGCTTCTGCGCCGCCACTTCAACGAGGCGGGGCTTGACCCGGACTTCCGCGTGGCGGATGAGAGCGAGGCGGCATTATTGCGCGAGGGCGTGTGGGACGAGCTTTGCGAAGCGCGCCTCGGCGCTTCCGACGCAAGCTTCGCCTCCCTGCTCGAGGCGCTGGGCGGGGATGAGGCGGCCTATAGCGTCGTATACGAGCTCTATGATTTTTGCCGCGCGCTGCCCGACGCGGACGGCTTCCTCGACAGGATTACGCAAGCCTATGAGACAGACGCGGACGCACTGGAAGCGTCTGACGCTTCGCAATCCCTCGTCGCGCGCACGCGAAGGCGCATCGGGGGTGCTGCGGCAACGCTCGCAAGCGCGCGGGACGCGCTCGCCAAGGAACTTCCCAATCTCGCCGCGTTCCTTGACGAGGAGATCATGCACGCGCGCATGATCGCCATGCAAAAAACGCCCGCCGATCTTCGCGCCGCGCTCGCGACCGACGCGCACCCGGGCAAAAAAATAAGATGGCGCGGCTGCGAGGGTGCCATGAGAGAACACGCCGAAGCCGCGCGAAAGGCGCTCAAAACCGCGCGCGAGCGCGAGCGTGAAACGTGGCGAAAAAGTATGGAGGAGGAAGCGGCGCTCCTTCGCCGCCAAGCGCCCCTCATGCGCGAGCTTTGCGAGAGCGTGCGGGATTTTGCCCGCAGGTTTGCGCAGGCAAAGCGGGCAAAATCCGCCATCGATTATGCGGACATGGAGCAGCTCGCCCTCGCCCTGCTTAAAAACGGGCAGATCGCGCAGGAATACCGCGCGCGTTTTCGTTATGTGTTCATGGACGAGTATCAGGACTGCAATTCCGTGCAGGAGGAGATCATCCGCGCCGTCGCCAACCCGGGCGCGCTCTTCCTCGTGGGGGACGTCAAGCAGTCCATCTACCGCTTCCGTCAGGCGGAGCCGCGGCTTTTCATGCGTCGCGCCATTGCCTACCTTGACCCCGAAAAGGGCTGCCGCATCGACCTCAACGCCAATTTCAGGAGCTCGGAGGGCGTAATTGACGCCATCAACGCCGTGTTTTCGCGCCTGATGAGCGAGGAGGCGGCGGAAATCGAGTACGACGATCGCGCAAGGCTCGCGCACGGGCGCGCGGAACCGCAGGAGCAGCAGGGCGGCGCGCCCGCCGCACAGTTTATACTCGCGGACATGCTTACGGACTTTTCCGTGGAGGACGAGGCGCTTCCTGTGGAGGAGAGTGCGCAGGACGAGGTTGAGGCGGACGGGGATGGCGGGGAAACTTCCGACGACGCCCCCCAGCCGCGCGGCATTGCGCAGGCGGAAGCTTCCCTCGCCGCAAAACGCATACGCGCTATGATGGAAACTGAGACCCTTGTCGATTCCAAGACGGGCGAAATCCGCAAACCCCGCTATTCGGACTTTGTGATACTGCTGCGCTCCTACAAGGGCGCGGCGGAGGACTGGCTTTCCACATTAAGCCTTGAGGGCATCCCCGCTTACGGGGAGATCGCGGGCGGCTTTTTTGACGCCATAGAGGTGCGCGTTTTTATGGAGCTTTTGCGCGTCATCGACAACAGGCAGCAGGACATCCCGATGGCCGCGGTGCTGCGCTCCCCCGTCGGCGGCTTGAGCACGGAGGAATTGATCGAGCTTCGCACGGCTTTCGGCCGTGACGAGACGGGCAACGACAGGAGCTGCTTTGACGCGCTCTCCCTTGCCGCAGAGGAAGACAGCGCGCTGGGCGAAAAGGCGCGCGGCTTTCTCGAAAAGCTCACCCGCTATCAGGAAATGGCGGGGTTGATGAGCGTGCACGCCCTCATCGGGGCGCTGTTGGACGACACGGATTATTCCCTCTTTTGCCGGGCGCTGCCCGGCGGCAGGCGGCGGGAGGCAAACCTCGACGCGCTGCTCGAAAAGGCGCGCCTGTTTGAGGCGACAGGGTCTTCAGGCCTCTCCGCTTTTTTGAGCTATGCGGAGCGGCTTCGGAGCATGGGCGCGTCCGGTGTCTCCCAATCCGCGGGGGCGGACGTGGTGCGTCTGATGAGCATACACGCGAGCAAGGGGCTGGAGTTCCCGTATGTGCTCATCGGCGGCCTCGCCCACAGGTTCAACACCGAGGATACGAGGAAACGGCTCGTCATGGACCCGGAACTTGGCGCGGCGGCGCGCTTTAATATGGCGGGCATACGCACGCAGTCCTTCTACGCGCGGGCCATCACCGCGAAAAACAGCGCCAAGAGCGTGGCGGAGGAGATGCGCGTGCTCTATGTGGCCATGACGCGCGCAAGGGAAAAGCTGGTGCTGCTCGCCGCGACTTCGCGCGGGGACAAGCTCGTTTCCCGCGCCGCGCTGCCGCAGGAGCCCGCCTCCATCGCGCTCGATACGAGCTTTGCGGGCTGGCTTTTGGGCTGTTTGCTGCACGCAAGCGAGGGCAACGCTCTGCGCGAACGCTACGGTCTTCCCCCGCTCATCGGTGCAAACCCCATCGGCATAACGCTCACAAGCGAGCTTTGCGCGTCGAGTGCGCTGGTGAGCGCGCGCATGGGCGAGGCCGCGTTTGCGCAGTTTAAGCGCGAGGCTCAGGAGTATCCCGCGGACGAAAGCTTGTTTGAAAATGCTTATGCGTACTGCCTTGACGCGGAGCTCCCGAGCAAGGTCAGCGTGACCGGGCTTGCGGGGCATGAGATACGCCTGACGGAAGCGCCGGACTTTTTGCTCACCGCGCGCATGACGCCCGCGGACCGCGGCACGGCCTACCACGCGCTCATGCAGCGCATCACGCTTGCCTTGCACGACGAAAAGAGCGTGACGGACGAAATCGCGCGCCTCGCGGAAACAGGCCTGCTCACGCCTGCCCAGGCGGAGGCGATACGCGCGCGCGAGGTGGCAGCCTTTTTCGCGAGCGACGTGGGCAAAAGGCTCGTTGCCGCCGCCAAGGTGCGGCGCGAATTGGAGTTCAACATACAGATGCAGGCCGACGCGCTGGGGCTTGGGGCTTCCCCCGCGCCGGTGCTTTTACAGGGCGTGATCGACTGCTGTTTTATTGAGGACGGCGCGTGGACGCTCGTCGACTACAAAACGGATAATGTTCCCCTAGGCGTGTCCTCTGCCGAGGCGGCAAAAAAGCACGCGCACCAGATCAACCTTTACGCAAGGGCGCTCGCGCGCCTCACGAATATTCCGGTCCGCCGCCGCTGCATTTACCTGTTCGCCCGCGGCGAGGCCGTTGAAATGAAGGAAAACGATTGATTGTGAATCAGCTTACTATCCGGCAAGCCATCCGCAACACCGCGCAAACGCTTGAAAAAGCGGGCCTTGCGGACGAGCATGACGCGCGCTTTGAAGCGCGGCTTATGGCGGCGCGCGCGGCGGGAATTTCCCACAAAATGTCCACGCCAAACGGCGACCGGCTCCTTTGCGAGGAAGAGGCCGCCATGCTCGGCGCGCTTTTGGCAAAGCGGCTCGCGGGCCATCCCCTGCAATATCTGCTGGGCGAATGGGAGTTCATGGGCTTGCCCTTCAAAACGGACAAGCGCGCGCTCATCCCCCGGCAGGATACGGAAACGCTCGTGGAAGCCGCACTCGCCCTCATACGCGCGCGTGGGTACCGCGCCTGCCTCGACCTGTGCTGCGGCACGGGCTGCATCGGCATCGCGCTCGCAGCGCTCGGGCATGTGGAGGTCACGCTCGCCGACCTCGACGAAAACGCGCTCTCCCTCGCGCGGGAAAACGCCGCGCTCAACCGGATCGACGCCGTTTTCCTCCAAACGGATATGTTTGCTTGTGCGACGGAGCGCTACGACCTCGTCGCCTGCAACCCGCCCTATCTTTCCGCAAAGGATATGGACAATCTCCAGAAGGAAGTGACGTTTGAGCCCGCCCAGGCGCTTTTCGGCGGCGCGGACGGTCTGGATTTCTATCGCATCCTCGCGCGCGACGCGTTTGCCCACATCAATCCCGGCGGCGCACTCGTCATGGAGGTGGGGATTCGTCAGGTGAAGGATGTCGCCTCCCTGTTTGCAAAAGCCCAAATCACGCGCGACCTCAACGGCGTGGAAAGGGTGGTAACAGCTTTTCAATGAAGCGCATTTTTGCCCTCGCTCTCGCCCTTTCGCTGCTCATGGCCGCGTGCGCGATTGCGCCGTCCCCTACGCCGCAGATGATTACGCCCGTGCCGGAAGAGACCTCTGCGCCGCACATCGCTTCCGCACCGCGATCAACCGTTACGCCCACCCCCGCCATTGAGGCGGCGCTCATCACGCCCTCGCCCTCTCCCGCGCCCGCTTCGGCGACGCTGGGCTTCGTTGGGGACATCATGATGATGAACATACAGATTAAGAGTGCGCGGACGGACGCAGGCTATGACTTTTCGCAGAGCTTCACGCCCATGCAGGGGGTGTTTTCCTCCGTGGATTTCCTTTGCGGCAATTTCGAATGCACGCTTTCCGGAGAGGCGGCGGGCTACACCTATCCCAAAGAAACGCCCGCGCCCGCGACGGAAGCAAACCCCACGCCGATAAAGCCCTTCCAGCGCTTCAACGCGCCGGACGCGCTCGCAACCGACCTTGTCGAGGCGGGCTTCGACCTCATGACCACCGCCAACAACCACGCTATGGACAAGGGGATAGACGGGCTTTTCCGCACGGCCAAAACGCTTCGCGAAGCGGGGCTGATGCAGCTGGGCACCTATCTTGACGAGGCAGACGCAATGACCCCGCGCGTCGCCGAAATCAACGGCTTTCAGGTGGGCTTCGTCGCGGCGGCGGGCTTCCTCAACAGCACCGCGCCCTCCGTGCCCGGCGCATACCGCGCCTACGCCGTGGCGATGCTCTCGGACATGGAGCTTATAAAGGCGCAGATAGAAGCCTGCCGGGAGGCCGGCGCGGAGTTCATCGTCGCCCTCGTCCACTGGGGGATGGAGCATCACCAGGAGGAAAGCGCCGCCCAGCGCAAGTACGCGGACGCGCTAATCCGCGCGGGGGCGGACGCCATAATCGGCGGCCATCCGCACGTAGCGCAGCCCATGGAATGGCGCGAGGTCGAGCGCGACGGGGAAATCCTGCGCGCGCCCGTCGTTTATTCCCTGGGAAATTTCATCTCCAACATGGCGCAGCCCAACGCAAACTACGGCGTGTTCGCGCGGCTCACGCTTGCGCGGGACGACGCGGGCCGTGTATATTGCGCGGAGCTTGCGTATCTGCCGCTGTTGTGCTATCGTGACACAGTGCATATGGTGAAGCCCTGCTTTGTTGACGAGGCGGGCGATTCCATAAAAGCCTATGCACACGTAACAAGGGTTTGCGCGGGGGAAAACACCGCGCTGCTTACGCGGGAGGACGTATTTTCCTATGCTCGAGAAGCTACAGGCAATCAAAGCGCGCAGTGAGGAGCTGGCCCGGCTCATGTCGCAGGGCGAGGTCATCGCGGACCAGCAGAGGTTCCGCGAGCTCGCGCGCGAGCATGCGCAGCTTGCCGATATTGTAGAGGCGTTTGACGAATACAGGGCGGCGGTCACCGCCGCGAAGGAATGCCGCGCCATGCTCGAGGAGCAGACGGACGCAGGGATGCGGGAATTGATTCACGAGGAGCTTGCCGCCCTTTCCCATAAGGAAAAGGAGCTTGAGGAAGCGCTCAAGCGGATGCTCCTGCCCCGCGACCCCAACGACGAGCGGGACGTGATGATTGAGATACGCGCGGGCACGGGCGGCGAGGAGGCGGCGCTTTTCGGCGCGGACCTACTGCGCATGTACCAGCGCTACGCGGAGCGCCACGGCTATAAAAGCGAGCTGATGTATGAGAACTACACCGAGATGGGCGGCGTGAAGGAAATTGTATTGAGCCTTCAGGGGCGCGGCGCATACTCCCGCATGAAATACGAGAGCGGCGTGCACCGCGTGCAGCGCGTGCCGGAAACGGAATCCCAGGGACGCATCCACACGAGCGCCGCCACCGTGGCGGTGCTGCCCGAGGCGGAGGACATCGAGGTGGACATCAACCCCGACGACCTGATGATCGACACGTACCGAAGCGGCGGCGCGGGCGGCCAGCACGTCAACAAGACGGAGAGCGCCATACGCATCACGCATGTGCCCACGGGCCTCATCGTCCAGTGTCAGGACGAGCGCAGCCAGCACAAGAACAAGGAAAAGGCCATGCGCGTATTAAAGAGCCGCCTCTTGGAGCTCTACCAATCCCGCGCCGCGGAAGCGGAGGCGGGCGCGCGCCGCGCGCAGGTGGGCAGCGGGGACAGGAGCGAACGCATCCGCACCTACAACTTCCCCCAGGGCCGCGTGAGCGATCACCGCATCGGGCTTACTTTATACAAACTCGACGCGTTTATCGACGGGGATATGGATGAGATTATTGATGCCTTGATTCTTAAGGAGCAGAGCGAGCGGTTGGCGAACGCGAGTAATTGACAATTGATAATTGACAATCGGGAAACGCCGCTGCGGCGGGATTTTGCAGGGGCGGATGGTATCCGCCCGAGGAACGGCGATATTCGTTTGCTTTAAGGATCGCGAGAAACGGTTTGCTTTAAGAAGCGTCGGGGACAGTTCTGTTTGTTCGGAACAAACGCAAATGCTTTGTTAGGCACAATACTGCCGAACAAGCAGAACCGTCCCCGGTGATGATAAGGACGTATGGTAGTATGCCAAGGGAAGAGCGGATAAAAAGCGAAAGCGGCGTTTATCATGTAATGCTGCGCGGCATCAACCGGCAGCAGATATTCAACGACGAAGAAGACAACGCTGTTTTTCTCGCAACGCTCAAGCGGTACTGTAACGCCGGCGGTCATAAGGTCTATGCCTATTGCCTGATGGGCAACCATGTTCACATTGTGCTGCGCGAAGGGCATGAGCCCTTCAATATCCTGATGCGAAAAATCGGCGCGTCTTTTGTGCGTTGGTATAACCTGAAGTATTCCCGAGCCGGAAGCCTTTATCAAGACAGATACAAAAGCGAACCGATTGAAGATACAACGCATTTGGTCAATGCGATCCGCTATCTCCATATGAATCCCGTAAACGCGCGCTTATGCGCCGAACCTTCGGGTTATCTTTGGAGCAGCTTTCATGAGTATGCTATGGGAGAGCAAAACCTCGTCAGCATACAGGCCGTGCTTCGCTCGGTGAATCGCGAAACATTGCTTGCCCCGTTGGATGTCGCCGAGCAGACGCGGTTTATGGAGCCTCCCGAGCCCAAGGCGGGATTGACCGACGTGCGCGCACGCGCGATAATCATGGAAGTGTCCGGCTGCGCGGATGCGTCCGCTTTCACCCGCCTTGACGGGAACGAGAAGGCGCGTTTTCTTCAGCAGCTCTGCGAGGCGGGACTGTCTGTCAGCCAGCTTTGCCGGTTGACCGGAACCTCCTATGCTCTGGCGCGCAAATATCAGCGCTGAAAGCTTATTTTTTCTGGGGACGGTTCTGCTTGTTCGGCAGAAAAACGCCAAAAAGCGCGACTGCCCCCGTTCCGAACAAACAGAACTGTCCCCAACGCAGGAAACAATAGCAGCATGAGTTGACCCGGAGGCATGATGACCCACTACGCAAACGCCACAACCCAAAAAGAAAACGGCACCGTGCTTGGCGGAAAGCTCATCCGCGAGGGCGGGCTTGTGGCGTTCCCGACGGAAACGGTGTACGGCCTCGGCGCGAACGGGCTTGACGGGGAGGCGGTGCGCCGCATCTTCGAGGCGAAGGGGCGTCCGGGCGACAATCCGCTCATCCTGCATGTGGCGAAAAAGAGCGATGTGAAAAAGCTCTGGAGCCGCGTGCCCGAGAGCGCGCGCGTACTAATGGATACCTTTTGGCCCGGGCCGCTTACGCTTGTGTATCAAAAAAGCTCCCTCGTGCCGGACGAGGTCACGGCGGGTCTTCCCACAGTGGCCGTGAGGATGCCGGACAATAAAACCGCGCTCGCCCTCATCCGCGAGGCTGGCGTGCCTATCGCCGCGCCCAGCGCCAACCTTTCCGGAAAACCGAGCCCCACCACCGCGCAGCATGTGCGCGAGGACATGGAGAATAAGGTCGACCTCATCATAGACGGCGGGCCCTGCCGCTTCGGGCTGGAGTCCACGGTGTTGTCGCTCGTGGGCGAGCCCACGATCCTGCGTCCCGGCGCGGTCACAAAGGAAATGCTCGAGGCGGCGTGGGGCGGCGTGAAACTCGCGCCCTCCATCCTCTCCCCCATGAAGGAGGGCGAGGTGGCGGCCTCCCCCGGCATGAAGTACCGCCATTACGCGCCGCAATGCGAGGTCCTCGTCGCCCGGGGCGACGCGCGCGCGGCCGCAGGCAAAATTTGCCGCGAGTACGACAGGCGCGCGGGCTTGGGACAAAATGCGGTGATTTTCGCAACCGCGCAAACACAGCCCTTTTACCGCGACCGCCGCTGTGTTATAATAGGCGACAGAAATGAACCGGCAACCATATGCGCACAGCTTTTCGCAAGGCTTCGTGAATATTCGGATAAAGTGGACGTCGTGCTCGCGGAAGCCCTGCCCGAAGGGGACATGGGGCTTGCCTACATGAACAGGCTGCTTCGCGCGGCCGGCTTCAACACGATTTAAGGGGGAAGGATATGAACATCGCAATCGGCAGCGACCACGGCGGCTTCGGGCTGAAAAAGGAGCTCATCCCTTTTATTGAAAAGCTGGGGCATACCGTTTCGGACTTCGGCTGCAAGGATGAAAGCAGCGTGGATTATCCCGATTACGCCATACCCGTCGCAAAGGCGGTCGCGGCCGGGGAATACGCGTGCGGCATACTCATCTGTGGCACGGGCGTTGGCGTTTCTATCAGCGCCAACAAGGTCAAGGGCGCGCGCTGCGCGCTTTGCGATAACGAGACCACCGCGCGCCTCACGCGCGAGCATAACGACGCGAACATCCTCGCGCTCGGCGGGCGCATCATTGGAACGGAGGTCGCAAAATCCATCGTGACAATTTTCCTCGCTACAGATTTTTCCGGGGACGAGCGGCACGTCAAGCGCATTTGTAAAATAAGCGAATTTGAGGCGTAAGCCTCTTTATTTTTGTAATTTCACGGTATCTCTAATGCCGAAAGGAGTATTTCATGAGCAACGTACACGTCATCAACCATCCCCTCGTGCAGCATAAGCTGACCTATTTGAGGGACAAGAATACCGGCTCAAAGGAGTTCCGCGAACTGGTGGAGGAGCTGGCGATGCTCCTCACCTACGAAGCCACGCGCGACCTCCCCCTCGAGGAAACCCAGGTGGAAACGCCCATCTGCACGGCTACCACCAAGGTGCTCGCGGGCAAAAAGCTCGGCATCATCCCCATACTGCGCGCGGGCCTTGGCATGGTGGACGGCATGCTCAACCTCATCCCCGTCGCGAGGGTGGGCCACATCGGCCTTTACCGCGATCCCAATACCCTCGCCCCCGTGGATTATTACTGCAAGCTCCCGCCGGACATCACGGAGCGGGACATCATCATCGTGGATCCCATGCTCGCCACCGGCGGCTCCGCCGTGGAGGGCATCGGCATCGTGAAGAAGGCGGGCTGCAAGAACATCAAGCTCGTCAACCTCATCGCCGCGCCCGAGGGCATCGCCGCGGTGCAAAAGGCGCACCCGGACGTAGACATCTTTGTGGCCGCCATAGACGAGCGCCTCAACTCCCACGGCTACATCGTGCCGGGGCTGGGCGACGCGGGCGACAGATTATTCGGAACGAAATAAAGAGCATGCAAACACAGGGGGCTCTCGGTGCGAGAGCCCCTTTTTTGTGCCGGAGCGCGGCTTTTCGGCAAGAATTGTTAAGACAGAGCGCTCCTCTGTCTGCTATATTGAACTTGCAGCTGTATCAACCGGAAGAAAGGAGAACTGGTTATGGCGGGATTCGCGCAGATACGCGAGGCGCTTGCCTACATCGACAGCCATCTTGACGAGCCGATGAGCATTGAGTCCGTCGCGGCGCAGTATCATTTTTCGCCGTACTATTTTCACCGCGTATTCACCATGATCGTGGGCAAGTCGCTCGCGGCGCACATCCGCGGCAGGCGGCTGCAGCGGGCGTGCCTATGGCTGCACGAGGGAGATCGCTCCGTGCTCGACATCGCGCTTTCCTGCGGCTTCGCCTCGGCGCAGTCCTTTTCCCGCGCGTTCCAGGCGTCCTTCGGCCTTTCTCCAAGCGAATACCGCAGGCAGGGGCTTGCGCCCGCCGTGACGACGGCGGATGAACTGGTCATGCAATTCACAAACAGGCTCAAAGGAGGAATCATCGTGAAACCGAACATCATCAAGCGCGGCGCGCTCGCCATCGCGGGCGCATGCGGCGAGGGGCATAAAACGGGCGAGGTCTGGGAGCGCTTTATGGCGCTTTCGGAGGAAAAGCCGCTTACAAACAGGCGCTCCGACAACGGGTACGAGGTGCGCGTTTACGAGAACGGAAAAAGCACCGTCCATGTGGGCAACGACGTTTCAGGCGGTGCTCTCGACCCCGCGTATACGCTCATGCGGCTGCCCGCCTCGACCTACGCCTCGTTCGAGGTCTATGTCGCCAGCGGCTATGAAAGCGAAAACAGCGCCATGGACGAATGGCTCGCCGATAACGAGGAGGGCTATACCGAGCGGCTGCTTGG
Organism: Bacillota bacterium; assembly: GCA_023393045.1. GTDB lineage: Bacteria > Bacillota > Clostridia > Christensenellales > CAG-138 > Phil1. Next base: position 17,994 of record JAEWMV010000085.1, read on the forward strand.
CGGCGCACACTATTGCGTTGAATTCTATGACGACCGCTTCAATGGGGAAGAAGCGGGTTCCATCGTGGAGATCTGGGTGCCGGTGGAGAAGAAATGAGCTTTATGAAAACGCACGGAGGGCGGCGCATTGCGCCGCCCCGCTGTTTTTACCTGTTGAGCAGTTTTGCTATAACCGTCCTGTGCACGCGCATGGCCCCCTTGGGGCAGAACTCCTGGCAGCAGAAGCAGCGGATGCACTTTGACTTATCGATGATGGGCAGCTTGCGCTTCATCTCGATGGCCTTGGCGGGGCAGAGCTTGGCGCACTCCGCGCAGCCGACGCAGAGCTTCTTTTCCACGCGCGGCCTACGGCGAAGGAGCATTTTCATAAAAGAGACCGTCACCCCGCGCGTGTTATGCACGGAGGTAATCTCTCTTCTGGACAAAAGCTCGCAATCCGGTATGGTGAACGCATAGGGGTCGCCGTACACGGCGGCCTTTTGCATGTCGGGATCGACGAGCCCGCGCGCGGCGGCGCGCTCCATGGTGGGCACGGCCTGCGGTTCCACGCCCAGCACCGCGCAGGCGACGAGATCCGCTTCATAAGGCGAGTGGGAGGCGATGAGGGCGTGCGCCTTCCTTGGCCTGCCCGAGGTGGGGCCGTTGCCGTCCATGGCGACGACGGCGTCGATGAGCGTGAGGCGCGGCGCGGTATACGCGCACAGGTCCACGAGCATATCCGCAAACTCCGCGTGGTTGGCGTGGAGGTAATGGTATTCGAGCTTGACGGTGCCGGGTATGGTGCCGTAGAGGTTTTTCACCGCGCCGGTCATGCCCATCATGCCGTGGGTCTTAAGTTTCGCAAAGTCAATAACCGCGTCCGCGTCCGTGAGCCACCTGGTGCGGGAAAAGCGCTTGGCAACGACGGCTTCGGGAGAGAGCGCCTCGTACTGCTCGCAGTTGAGGTTGAGCGTCGCCCCCGCCTCGCGCACGCGGTGATACCCCGTGAGCGCGTAGCAGCGCTCCATCACGGAGGGCGTGAAAAGCCCCGCGGGGCTGTCCCCCACGGTGACGGATGCGCCGCGCGCGACGAGCATGCGGCAAAGCGACGCGACGGCCGCCGGGTCGGTGCACACCGCAAATTCCGGCGGCTTGGCCGCGGCGAGGTTGACCTTGACGGCAATCTTCATGCCGGGGATGACCCAGTCAAGCCCGCCGATGGCGTCGAGCGCCTCCTTGAGCGAAGCGTCGAGCGCGGCGGCGGAATAATCCTCGCAGCGCACAATTGCCGTGTTATACACGCTCATTACGCGTTACGCGCGGCCTTCTTGAGCCGCATCTCCTTCCGAAGGATTCGCTTTCGCATCCTGACATTTTTCGGCGTGACCTCGACTAATTCGTCGTCCGCGATGAACTCCAGGCATTGCTCGAGGGAAAGTATCGTCGGCGGGGTGAGGCGAAGCGCCTCGTCCGAGCCGGACGCGCGCATGTTGGTGATGTGCTTCTTCTTGCACACGTTCACCACGATATCCTCCCCGCGGGAGCATTCGCCCACGACCTCCCCTTCGTACACGGGGATGCCCGGGCCGATGAAAAGCTTGCCGCGCTCCTGCGTGTTGAAGAGGCCGTAGCTCGAGGATTCCCCCGTTTCGCTGCAGATGAGGGAGCCGTGGTCGCGTTCCTCAATGTCCCCTTTATAGGACTCGTAGCCGTGGAAAATGTGGCTCATAACGCCGTTGCCGCGCGTGTCGGTCAAAAGCTCGCTGCGGTATCCCATGAGGCCGCGCGCCGGGATGTTGAACATCAGCCGCACGCTGCCCTCGGTTTCCGCGTGCATGTCGACCATTTCCGCCTTGCGCGAGCCGATTTTTTCCATGACCGCGCCCACATATTCGCCCGGCACGTCGATGGTGAGCTCCTCGATAGGTTCGAGCAGTTCCCCGTTCTCCCCCTGATGGAAAATGACCTTGGGACGCGAGACCGCGAATTCATAACCCTGCCTGCGCATCTGCTCGATGAGGATGGAAAGATGCAGCTCGCCGCGGCCGGAAACCTTAAAGGTGTCGGTCGAATCCGTTTCCTCCACGCGCATGGAGACGTTGGTCTCCACCTCCTTCATGAGCCTGTCGCGCAGGTTCCTCGAGGTGACGTATTTGCCTTCCTTGCCGGCAAAGGGCGAATCGTTGACGATGAACATCATCGAAACCGTGGGCTCATCGATATGTACGAAAGGCATGGGCTCGATATGCTCCGGGTCGCAGGCGGTCTCGCCCACGGCAAGCCCGGTGACGCCCGCCACGGCGACGATGTCCCCCGCGTACGCCTCGTCCACCTCCACGCGCTTCAATCCCTCAAAGCGGTAGAGCCGCGTGAGCTTTACGACGCGCACATTGTCCTCCTGCCCGCCGCAGAGCGCCACCATTTCCCCGCAGCGCGCCGTGCCGCGCTCTATGCGGCCGATGCCGATGCGGCCCACGTACTCGTCGTAATCGATGGTGGAAAAGAGGATCTGCAAAGGCTTGTCCGGCTCGCATTCCGGCGCGGGGATGGCTGTGAGTACGGTTTCAAAGAGCGCGCTCATGTCCGGCCCCAGCTCGTCCGGCGCGAAACCCGAGGTGCCCTCTCTGGCGGAGGCGTACACCACGGGGAAGTCCAATTGTTCCGCGCTCGCTCCAAGCTCCATGAAAAGCTCCAGCGCCTCGTCCACAACCTCCAGCGGGCGCGCGCCGGGTC
>JAEWMV010000250.1 GCA_023393045.1 Bacillota bacterium
GGGGTGTCGGCCGTCAAAGCCCTGCCGCTTGCCACGTCCGCATGGCCGAAGCCCTGCGTCCATATGATTTCGTTATTGCGCACGAGCGCGACGCTGCAGCCCGGAATCCGGTACAGCTTCATCAAAGCGGGAATGCGTTCCTCCATATGCGCCCGGAACTCTTCCAAAGGAGCGCCCGCGCGTACACTTTGCCCGATTTGCAGGCTGCCGGAAAGCAGTGCGGCAAGCAGGCCCGCCAGCAGGGACAAAAGGATGAACCATGCCCACGCCCTGCACCCCTCAAATATTTTTGTGCTTTTCATGTTCATCCCTTTGCAATGCAATCGGGCTGTCCGGAGCATGGATGCGTATCCGCGCCGCAAGACGCCTGCCGGAGAATATTTATTGTCCCCAAAAACGGCGCAAATCAAATGGAGCCGTTTGATAAAGCCTGTGCTCGCTCTCTTTACTTGGGAGAGAGGCGGATCCGCCGCGCTGACGAACAGCCAGCGAACAGGCCCGCCTGCCATCGTTAAAGCCGCAGGTTTCTTCCCCCAACTTCCTGTTCTCCGGCGCATCCGGATAGAATGTCTCGCCAGATGTCCTCCTGCCGCTGTCCGATAACCAGCCGATAGCAGTCTGAAACCGGCATACCGCACGCCCGGCCGTCCGCCATGCGGCGGCCGAAAGACATCGTCAATTGCGCCGCCGTATGAAGGCTTGATATGTCCATGGTTTTTGCAGTCATTGTACTCCTCCTTGTCTGGCGCGCAAGCGCCGCCCAGCCGTTTTTCCCGCTTAGTATACAGGGGCAAAAGGTCATATGATAAGTGACGAGGGTCATGCTTCCGGTAATAAAAAACGGGACACCCCGTCCCGTTCCAAAAGCAGTCCCCGCGCTCAATTTAGCCTTGTTGCCGGGCGCGGGAGAAATAAAGCATGGGAGCACTTTGGGCGGGCATTATGCCCATTTGCCCATTTAAGCTTAAAACCATACATAGGCGGCAAACAACATGACGGCCATCGAAAGGAGTATGATTATCCCGGATGCCGCAAGGCAGGCGCAAAAGACGCCGCGGGAAATTGACCGCCTTTCGCTTTTTGTCATCGCCACAGGCCCGGGTTTTATTGCGGTTTCCCCAAACGCGTCAAACCTACGCCTCTTGCGGGGCGGTAAAAGCACGTTTTGCATCCCCTCGACGTTCATGTCGGCGATGACGCGCCCGTCGTCCCGCCAGGCTTCCTTCTTCGTTTTCACAGGCTTTACCTGTACAGATGGCACGCCACGCTGTGGCCCGGCTCGTACTCCCTCAATTCCGGCACGACCTGCGCGCAAATGTCCATGCAGGAGCCGCACCGCGTGCGGAACTTGCAGCCTGAGGGCGGGTCTATGGGGCTCGGGATGTCGCCCTTTAATATAATGCGGTTCATCCGGTAAGAGGGATCCGGCATGGGGACGGAGCTTAAAAGCGCCTTGGTGTAGGGGTGCAGGGGATTTTTAAAAATCGCCTCCCTGCCGCCGATTTCCGCCATGGAGCCCAGGTACATTACGCCAACCTTTTGGGAAATGTGCTCCACCACCGAGAGATCGTGCGAGATGAACAGGTAGGTGTAGCGGAACTGCTTTTGCAAATCCATCATTAAATTGATGATTTGGGACTGAATGGAAACGTCAAGCGCGCTCACGGGTTCGTCGCAGATAATGAGCTCCGGGTTTACGGCTACGGCGCGCGCAATGCATATCCTTTGCCTTTGGCCGCCGGAAAACTCATGCGGGTAGCGGTAGAAATACTGCGGCTGCAAACCGCAGTCCCGCATCACCTTGGCGATGTAGGCGCGGTACTGTGACGGGGGAACGATCCGGTGCTCCTTCACCGCCTCGCCTATGATCTCGCCCACGGGCATGCGCGGGGACAGGCTTGAGTAAGGGTCTTGGAAGATCATCTGCATTTTCGGGCGCAGCCCGCGCAGCTCTTCCCCGCGGAGCTTGGAAAGGTCCTTTCCGTTGAACTTCACCGTGCCGCCGGTAACGTCGTGCAGGCGGAGTATGGTGCGGCCGACGGTGGTCTTGCCGCAGCCGGACTCGCCCACAAGGCCTAGGGTGGTGCCTTTTTCGATGGTGAAGGAAACGTCGTCCACAGCCTTCACATAATGTGCGGCCTTGCGCAAAATGCCGCCGCTGACGGGGTAATACTTTTTGAGATGGCTTACTTCCAGCATTCTTTCTTCCATTTGCCTCACTCCTCTCCATTCTCCGCAAAGGAGGTGAAGACTTTTGCGTCCTTGTTCTGTTCATACAGGTAACAGGCGGCGTAATGCGTATCCGAAAACCGTATCAGCGGCGGGTACTCACCCGTACAGCGATCCAGAGCGTGCTCGCACCTGTTTTGGAAATAGCAGTGGTCGGGCATGTTGATGGGGTTTGGCACCTGCCCGGGGATGCTGTAGAGCCGTTGCGCGCCCTTGTTCATGCCGGGCTTTGAGCGCATGAGCCCCACCGTATAGGGGTGCTTGGGGGAGAAGAATATTTCCTCCACAGTGCCTTTTTCCACGATGCGCCCCGCGTACATGACCACCACGAAATCCGCCATTTCGGCGATTACGCCGAGGTCGTGCGTGATGAGCATGATGCTGCCGTTTATCTTGTGTTTGATGCCCCTCAAAAGGTCGAGTATCTGCGCCTGCACGGTCACGTCGAGCGCGGTGGTCGGCTCGTCGGCAATGATGAGGCGGGGATTGCACGAGAGCGCCATGGCGATCATCACCCTTTGGCGCATGCCGCCAGAAAGCTCATGGGGATAGCTTGCGTAAATCTTCTCAACCATGGCGATGCCCACAAGCCGCAGCATTTCGAGCGAGCGCTCCTTTGCCGTTGCGGGCGTAGCGCCGCCCTCGTGCATCAGCACCACTTCGTCCATTTGATCGCCTATGGTGAACACGGGGTTAAGGCTCGTCATGGGCTCCTGAAAAATCATGGAAATTTCTCGGCCGCGTATGTGCAGCATTTTATCGCGCGGCATCTTTGCGATGTTGTAGCATTTGTTCTGCGAGGAGGCGTAGCGTATCTCGCCGGAAACCACCTGCCCCTGCGGCGCCTGTACAAGCTGCATGAGGGACAGGCTCGTTACGGATTTGCCGCAGCCGGATTCCCCCACGATGCCCACGGTTTTGCCCTGCGGAATTTCAAACGAAACGCCGTTTACAGCCTTCACCGTGCCGATGTCGGTATAGAAGTAGGTGTGCAGATCGTCAAACTCCACAACGTTTCCCTTGTCCGCCATCTTCGTGATGTAATCGGACTCGGGTACGTTTTTGCGGTTCATTCTGCGCTCATACTCGCGCATGACCTTTGCGTTTTCGCGCTCGATGCGGCGCTCGTCCCGGATAGAGAGGTACGCAGCGTCGTCCACACCCTTGATTTTTTCCCGTTTGAGCGGATTTTTCGATGCCATAGTTCTTACCTCTTCATTCTCGGGTCAAACGCGTCGCGAAGCCCGTCGCCGATAAAGCTGAATCCCAGTACGGTAATCACGATCAGCAGGCCCGCGGGCACCCACATATTGGGGTGGTTCGCCAAAATATCCTGCCCGCGCGAGGGGTCGGCCATCGCGATCATGGAGCCCCACGCCGCGCGCGGGAAGGGCACGCCCAGCGCCAGGTACGAAAGCGTGGATTCGTAGAGGATGATGCCGCCGAGGCCCAGCGTTGCGCTCACGATGAGCTGTGGCATCACATTTGGCACTAGGTGTTTGAATATTTTCTTGCGCGCGGGGATTCCCGCGGTTTCCGCGGCCACCATGTATTCCTGCTCGCGCAGCATCAAAATCTGTCCGCGCACGAGGCGCGCCGTGCCCGCCCAGCCAAGCAGCGTCAAAAAGCCCATCAGGTAGTAAATGCGGTGTTCCGGCGGAATTGCCTCAATGGAAACGATGGTGGCGGAAAGAATGAGCAAAATGGGCAGCGTTGGCAGGCAGAAGAAAATGTCCACGACCCGCATGACCAGCTGATCCACCCATTTGCCGAAATAGCCCGCGAGGCCGCCGAGCACCACGCCGATGATGAGCTCGAGGAAAACGACCAGGAAGGAGATGCTCAGCGATATCTGCCCGCCGTACATGAGCCGCACGAACACGTCAAAGCCCGAGGTGTCGGTGCCGAGCCAGTGTTGCGCGCTGGGCAGGGCCTTGAAGTTGACGATGGAAATCGACTCGTCATAATAGTCGTACCTTTTTCCGTCGGGCGCGGGGAAGTCCGCCGTGGTGATCATGGCGGAGTTGCGCGGGGTTTTGAACACCTGAATTTCGCCGTACCCCCATGTGGCGTTTACCAGCGCCGGCCCCAAGAAGGAAAACAGGAACACGAACACGATCATGATCAACCCCGCGATGGAAAGCTTGCTCCTGAAAAAGCGCTTTGCCACCATGCGCCCGGGCGACATTACCTTGAAGTTTGCGCCCATCTTTTCTTCCATCTCGAAAACGTCGGTGTAAGCCAAGGCGGGCGCCGCGTTTTGCGTATTTTCCATATCAGGCGTCCGGATTTTCTTTTCCATCTCTATCGCCCTCCTTTACTTGAGCTTTACGCGTGGGTCTACCACCATGTACATAAGGTCGGAAATAAGCATGCCGAGCACAGTCAATATGGCGAGGAACATGTTGTAGCCCATGATGAAGGGAATGTCGCCCTGCTGCGTCGCCCTTAACGCCATTTGGCCGATGCCGGGTATGGCAAACACGGTTTCGGTAATCATCGCGCCGCCGAAAAGGCCGGGCAGCGTGCCGCTTAATGTAGTGACAAGCGGTATGAACGTATTGCGAAAGGCGTGCTTATACACGACCGTGTGCTCGTTGAGTCCCTTTGCCCTGGCCGTGCGGATGTAATCGGAATTCATGACCTCAAGCATGTTCGTTCGGGTGAAGCGCATGAGGCCGCCTATGCTCAAGAACACAAGCACCGTGATGGGCAGCACCAGATGCCATGCCTTGTCGAGAAAAATTTCCATGTGGGCGTCCGCGGCAAAAACTTTGGTTGCGGAAACCAGGCCCTGCAGCGGAAACCAGCGGAGCTGGAGGCTGAACACGTTCATCAAAAGCGCGGCAAGGAAGAAGGAAGGGAGAGCCGTGCCGGCCATCGCCAGGATGGAAACGGAATAATCGAACCCGCCGTACTGGTTGACCGCTGCCTTGATGCCCATGGGAATGGCAATTGCGATTTCAAGAACGAGCGCGATGAGCGCGATAATGAACGAGGTCCACATGTATTCGCCGATCACCGTGCTGACGGGCTTTCCGTAGAGGAAGGAAAACCCGAAATCGCCCGAGAGCGCGCTGGTGATCCAGGAGGCGTAGCCCTTGAGGATTCCCCCGAGGCTTTTGTCCGCGAGGCCGTACAATTGCTTTAAGCGGAGCACATCCTCCCTTAGCATGGAGCCGTTTGCGACGGCGGCCGCGGTTTGCCTGTCGATATAGTCCAGCGGAATAAGCATGCTCAGCATATAAATGAGCACTGACACGCCCAACAGGATAATTACCGAAAGAATGAGTCTTTTACGAATATATTTCCACATGCGCTCTATCCGCCTTATTTACTGATATTGGCCGACGCAGGACCTGGCCGCATAACCGGGCCCTGCGTCGCAGCTGCGTAAGCCGATGAGATTTGTTTTGTTACCCGAGAAGCTCCACGTTCCAGATGTAATCGATGGGGCCCTGGAACGGGGTCAAGTCCTCTCCGCTAAAGAGCGTGGAACCGTCAATCACTTCTTTGTTGTATACGAACATGTTCTTGCGCTGGTAGGTGGGCACCTCCGTGGCGATGCCCGTTGAAAGCTTAAGCGCCTCCTTGTAGATCACCTTGCGCTCTTCGAAGTCGAGCGTTGCGCGGGCGGCCATGATCAGCTCGTTGAGCCGCTTTAAGTGCGTTTTTTCCTCTACGCTGCCGTTTGCATAGAGCCAGTACAGGCCGGAGGCCATCGGTGAGGAGGACTGGTTTAGCGCGGGGTCGGAGTACCAGATCTGGAACATATCGGGGTTGACGCCGCCCTTTTGCCACGCTGCGGTCCATATCTGGACGCCCGCCTCGTAGGCGATGTTCAGCTTGTCGAGCACGTTTTCATCTACTTCGATGTCCATCTTGACGCCGATTTTTGCCAGCACTTCCTGCATATCCACAAACACCGTTCCCGCGGGGTGGTCCGCCGCGGCGGCAGGGAGCGTGGCCTTGAAGGTGACCTGCTGCCCCGCTTTTGCGTGTCCCTCGGGGTAGTACATGATGTTCTTGGCTTCATCGTAGATGTAGCCCGCCTTAAGGAAGAGCGCCTTTGAGGTTTCACCCGTGCCGTCGTAGGGGAAGAGGCATTCCGGGTTTTCGGGATACGCCCAGCTCACCTTTGTCTTGGTGCGGTAGTTGACCGTGGCAAGCTCGCCGTAGTAGTCGTCGATGGTAAGCTGCACGTTCATGGCGTGCGCGATCGCCTTGCGCACGTCCCATTCCGGAATGGCCTGCGCGTTCATGCCGATATAGCCGTAGCCGTCGTTGTCAACAAGCAGGTATGCAAGCTTTCCGTAATCGCCCTCGCCTGCAGTAATGTCGTTGATGATATCGGTGGATGCGCTCGGATCCGTGAAATGCACCGTATCGGTGAGGATCGAGTCGAGCTGCGCGCCCAGCGTGAGTTCCTGTATGCGCAGCGTCTGAATTTTGGGCGATCCGAGCAGGAAGCTGTCGTTTGCGGTGTAGTAAACGACGTTATCCTTGTACTCGATGAACTTATACGGGCCCGCGCCCATGGGGGCGGAGTTTTTGTCCTTGAGGCAGCGGATGAACTCCGGATCGTTCACGGAAACGCCGTACTGGTTCATCTCGCCCGTAAAGCCTTCGGTGTAGTAATGCCACGGCACAACATACATGTTGAACTTGTAGATGGCGCTGGGGTCGATGCCGTCGCACACGACCTCGACGTAATCGCGCTCCACGCCGTCGTCGCAGATCATTTTGCCCGAGGTGATGCCGCTGATGCTTTCGACACCGGCGTTTGTATCTGAGCCTTTTGCGTAAGCCATGGTAAGCGCGTCCGCCAAAATTTTGCTGCCCGCAGATTCGGCCTGTACATCTTCCACATTGAAGTTATACAGGGCAATCATGGCGTTCCAGCAGTCGGCGGCAGTCAGTTCCAGCGTGTTCAGGTCGTAGACCTTGCCCATCGCGTCGGTGAATATCATGTCCGCGGTGAGCGTACCGAGGTTCCAGTACTTCATGGCGAACGCGGCCTTTTTGGAGTCGGTGTCAAAGCTCGCCCAAGTGAGCGTTTCGCCGATCTTCTTCGCGTATTCGTCGCTGCCCCGCGCGGCCAGGACATAGTCGATGATCTCCTGGGCAAACGTTGCGCCCATCTCGGGCAGGGGCGCCCAATACGCGGCCTGCTGCTCAGCGGTGATGCCGCTTGCCGAAGGGAATACCATCTGGCCGTTTTCGTCAAGGCTGAAGCCCGCTTCCCGGATTGCCGCGGCTTCTTCAAGCGTTTGCGCGCTTGCCTGCATCCGGTATTCCTGCAGACCCCGGATCTTCATGGTATAGAAGGTCGCGGTGGCGTCATAGAGCGGGTCGCATTCGACATACATGGAGAACAGCACGTCCTTAACGGTAACGGGCACGCCGTCGCTGAAGGTGATGCCGTTTTTGAGTATCATCCTGTAGGTGGAAGTGGACTTATCCTCGCTGATCTCCTGCGAATAGTCGTAGGCAAAGGACGGCTTGTCAATGCCGGCGACGAGCGCGCCGGTCTTGTCGGTAGTCAGGAGCAGAAGCTGCGTATAATCTACCACGACTCCGTCGGGCGCGCTGGTGTAAAAGAACGGGCTGAACTTTCCGTCGAGAGTATCCTCGCTGCGAACCAGCGGCATGCTCGCGTTTGCGCCCGTGCGCGGCGTAACGGTGGCGTCATAGCGGTCTGCGGGAACGTCCGGCAGGATTTCGGTCGGGGAAACGGGGGGCGCCGTTGCGTTCGCGTCATCCGTATCAGGCGTTCCGGTCGTCTCGCCCAGCTGCGCCGGGGTGCAGCCCGCCGCGGCGAACAGCATGATCCCGCACAGGAGCAGGGCAAGAATTTTTGCAAAATGCGTCTTCATCCAATGTTTCCTCCTTTTATTTTTTAACCGGCGCATGCGTGTTTGCATCCGCCGCGGTTAAACTTTACGTTACGGCCCTATGGCGTCGTCTTTTTCAAATTTCAGATAAACCGCCCTGTTTGCCGTTTCGGTTAAATAGAACGAAATCGCTTCCTCCACCAAAGCGTCCTTGGCGTCCGCAAGCTCCTTGATGGCCGCTTCGTCCGCGGTCTTGAGCTTGTACCCAAGCTTGTTCAGGAAAAGCCATGAGGTATCCGTTTCGGCGGCAGGTCCCTCCCCTTCGGCGGGTTCAACGTACTGCGCCTGCTCGAGGTATTGCGGGAACATTTCATACAGCTTCGCGTAAAGCGCGCCTTCCGCAGGTGTGGGGTCTACATGTTCGGATTGGGAAAAATCGTATTCCAC
>JAEWMV010000154.1 GCA_023393045.1 Bacillota bacterium
GCACGGAGGCCGAACAGAAGGAGCGCATTTTCGATATCGCCATCCAGTTCGCGCGCGGTCTGCACTATGCGCATGAGGCAGGGCTTATCCATCAGGACGTGAAGCCGGACAACTTACTGCTGACCAAAGCAGTTCGTCATTCTGCACTTGGTCGTTGGCAAACGGCGGACAGGGTCAGGCATATAGAATCCATTGGAGGTACAGTTTTCCCGGCTTCACAGACTGGAATGAGGATGCAAGGCCATACCTTGAGATGTTCCTCGCATTGCACCCGGACTGGAGGGACGTCGAGTTTAACGCACTGATAACCGAACTGCAAAATCGTGGCTTCGGATATATCCGTCCCGAGGGCGTACGAAACAAGCTGATGGAAATGCAACCAAAGAAAAAGAGCCGCAGCGGTTTATTCGGCAAAAGGATCTGAGGGGAGGAACGTTTATGACAAGCGAGGATAAAACTGTGTTCGATCCCGGTGTTGCCGTGTCCGATGGCAGCACAACCCTGCTTGACGCCGTCCTTTCCGATGCAGTAGCGCAAGGCGAGATTCCAGTCCCGACCGGCAATGCCGCCATTGTCAAGGGAGCGGCAATACTCGACACCTACACCGTGGAAACCGACGCGATTGAGGGCGGTATGGGAAGCGTCTGGCGAGTCCATCACAAGGGCTGGAACGTAGACCTTGCCATGAAGCGCCCGCAGCCTCAGTGCTTCTCCACCGATAAGAGCAAGGCAGATTTCATCCATGAGTGCGAGGCTTGGATAAACCTCGGCCTGCACCCGAATATCGTCTCCTGCTACTATGTCCGCGAGATCAGCGGCACTCCGACGATTTTCTCCGAATGGATGGACGGCGGAAGCCTTGGCGACGCGATAAAGAGTGGTGTTATTTATGAGAGCAAAGAATCGGTGAGTACAGAGCGTATGCTCGATATAGCGATACAGTTTGCACGTGGCCTTCATTATGCGCATGAGGCTGGTCTCATTCATCAGGATGTTAAGCCGGATAATCTGCTGCTGACAAAAAACGGCGAAGCAAAAGTTGCGGACTTCGGCCTGGCAAAAGCGCGCGCTATTCTGACCGTCTTGGAGAACGACTCTGCAGCAGAGACTTCCAACAGCGGAAAAACTATCGTCTCACCTTCCGGCGGATATACCCCCGCTTACTGCTCTATAGAGCAGATGGACGGCAAGGAACTCACACGAAGAACAGATATTTATTCATGGGCGGTCAGCGTTATGGAGCATTGTATCGGTTCCAGGCCGTGGGCTAATGGCGTTGTTGCAGGGTTGGGCTGCCGCGGTTACTTCGAAGATACGCGTATACCCATGCCGGAGGAGTTGCGAAAGTTGTTGGAGCGGTGTATGAGCGCCGAGCCTGACGACCGCCCGCACGACTTTGCGGATATTGAGGCAAAACTGCAAGAGATCTATCAGCTCGAAACCGGGAACTCATATCCGCGCCCCGAACCGAAGGCGGCGGCAGATACGGCGGAATCATTGAATAATATGGCGTTGTCCTATATGGATCTGGGACGCCCCGAAGAAGCGACTCGGCTTTGGGAGCAGGCGTTCACAGTCGACCCAGGCCACGTTGAAGCGATATACAATCACACGCTTTATTCATGGCGCGCCGGGAAAATAATCGATGTTGAAGCGTTGAAAAGGATGCGCATCGCGCAAAGCGGTAATGCTTGTCAATACGCGCAAGCGTTGCTGCACCTTGAACGCGGCGCCGGAGACGAGGCTATCGAGGCTTTGTCCGGGAGCAACAGAGATGCCGAAGTCACCGCTGTTGTTGAAGAAGCGCGTAAGGTCGGGCAGCCCGCCCTGCTTCAGACCCTTACCGGAAGCACATTGGCTCCGTTCAAGTATGACTATCCAACCGATAAAGGCGCACATACGGTAAGCTTCAGCGATGACGGAACATATCTGTATGCAAGGGATCGTGCGAAGACAAAGGAGGACAGGTTCACATATCATAACGGGCATGTAAACCTGTGGAAGCGTACAAATGAAGGCTTTGTGCAGATACGTACGTCCGATCTGGAGCTCGGGCAGGTCAAGTGGAATATGCACATCTCTCTGAGAACAAAACTGAATAAGCTGAAATATGGCATATCGGTCGCAAGCCCCGTTGTGAGAAACGGAGCATGGTATGTTCAGGATGAAATTGGACGCGTCCGTTATTCGCACGTATGGAGAGTTCCCGAAGACCGTGAATACCTCAGTATTGATACGTCGGCGTCGTTGAATAGACTCGCGTGCGGATGCGATATGAACACTGTTGATGTTTACACCCCGCCGCGGTTTGAGTACAAAGCCGCGTGGATGCTGTGCAAAGTGCGAGCACAAAACGAAGCGGTTGAAAGCGACGAGCTCTTCCGTGAATTGGCAGAGGAAGCCGCCCTCGCACTTGATAAGCGTGAAATCCAGACAGCCGCAGAATGCATCGCCGCCCTGCGTCCTTTACTTAATGCCGAGAATCAACATGAATACAGGCTTCTTAATGCCAGACTCGGAAAATACTGCGTGCCCAGCTCCCTGTTGACAATCTATCCGGATCCTCTTTGGGAGGCTCCGCCTCAGTCGCGATATGGGTTTTGCTCGGACGATCGGTTTGGCATCAACAGTTTTGATTGCTTTATGGATCGAGACAGCAACAAAATGCTGTGGAGCGATCCTCAGCGCTCCAAGATCCCGGAAGCGGTGCTCTCTCCAGATCAAAAAACCGTTGCATACAAAGCTGTGCAGGGCGGTAAATCCGCTGTTCAGCTCCGCAGTATCCTGACCAAAGATGTGATATTCACTTATAAGCCAAATGAAAATGTTGGCTCTCTGCAGTTTCTTCCTGACGGGAGCGCAATCCTCGTAGCGCTTTGCGAGTCCATCAGCGCAGTCCTGATTGATTCTCGAAACGGAAAAGCGCTGCGGCATTACAAGGGAAGAAAGCCGCACATAACAGTTGATGTTTTCGTGCAAGTGAGTCCGAACGGAACGAGGTTTGCTTACGGCAGGATTGGAGATTCAAAGAGCGGCATGGGGGTTACTCATGAACCGCTGAGGTTTGCACGCATCAACGGAGATAAAGTGCTCGATACGACAGAAACGTTGTCAACGTATTACGATTACATACGTGACGCACGGTTCTCACCGTATGATAGATGGTTTATGACTAAGCATTTTGACGGCTCTGTTCGCGTTTGGGATATTGAAAGGGGCGGAAATGACGTACAACGGTTTGACACAGAAGAAGACCTCATCACACTGATTAGCCGCGGGCATCTGGACTGGTGCTACGAGTTTCCCGGCTTCACAGACTGGGACGAGAACGCGAGGCCATATCTTGAGATATTCCTCGCGCTGCACCCGGACTGGAACGACGTCAACTTTGGTGAACTGATAAACGAGCTTCAAAATCGTGGCCTTGGCTTTATTCGACCCGAGGGCGTGCGGTCGAAGCTGATGGAGATGCAGCCCAAGAAGAAAGGCCGCAGCGGCTTATTCGGCAAAAGGATCTGAGGGGAGAATTGAGCATGGCAAACGAGGACAAGACAGCATTCGACCCCGGCGCAACTGTGCCGGAGAGTATCTCTACCGTGCCTGACGGCGGCACGACGCTGCTTGATGGTGGCGCGCCGATCAGCGGCAGCATTGCGCCCGCCTCTCGCGTAATACGAAAGGGCGATACGCTGCTCGATATCTACCGTGTGGAGATCGATGCTATCGAGAGCGGCGGCATGGGGCAGGTATGGCGCGTCCATCACACGGGCTGGGATGTCGATCTTGCCATGAAGCGGCCGCGCGCCGAGCATTTCGCCAGCGAAGCGGACAAGGAAGTGTTCACACGAGAGTGCGACGCGTGGATCAATCTTGGTCTGCACCCCAATATCGTATCCTGTTATTATGTGCGCCGCATAGACGACATTCCTACCATATTCTCTGAGTGGATGGATGGCGGCAGCTTGGCGGACGCTATCAACGGCGGCGGTCTCTACCGTGCAAACGACGACACAGCCAGGCAGGAGCGCATCCTGGATATCGCCATCCAGTTTGCGCGCGGGCTGCATTACGCGCATGAAATGGGGCTTATCCATCAGGATGTGAAGCCGGATAACGTGCTGCTCACGAATGGCGGCGAGGCCAAGGTAGCAGACTTCGGTATTTCAAAGGCGCGCGCCGTGCTGACCGTGTTGGACGGGAAGGAGACGGCCGCAGCCGGACGCACAATACTGTCCCCGTCAGGTGGTTTTACCCCCGCCTATTGCTCCATAGAGCAGATGGACGGCAAGGAACTGACGCGAAGAACGGATATCTACTCATGGGCGGTCTCGGTCATGGAAATGTACACGGGTTCGCGCTTATGGGCGAACGGCGTAGTGGCGGGTCTTAGCTGCCGCGTGTATTTTGAACAGACGCGCATACCGATGCCGGAGGCTCTCAAAGAGCTGCTGGCCCAGTGTATGGATGCCGAGCCAGGAAACCGTCCCCATGATTTTGCGGAGGTCGAAGCAAGACTGCATGAGATATATAAGGCCGAAACGGGCACGGACTACCCCCGCCCCGCGCCTAAAGCAGCCGTTGATACGGCGGATTCGCTGAACAATCGGGCGTTGAGTATGCTGGACTTGGGGAAACTCGATGAAGCAGAAGCTATTTTGGGCGATGCGCTGGCTAAAGACGCCACCGCGCCCGATGTGGTGTTCAATCATGCGCAGCTTGCTTGGCTTCGCGGGCGAACGGATGATTCCGCCGCTTTACGCGCGCTGAACAGTATTGCGATAGAACGGGAAAGGAACGCTTGCTTAGCGCGTCTTCGGACGGTTATTGGCCCGACGGATGCCCGTGAGTCTGATCGGAGTATAGATAGAGATAAAATAGCCAGAGTCATATACGATCAAAAGAACGAAAGGCTGCTGTACTGTGCTTCCCGGGCAGCGGTCAACAACAAACACAGGTATGCGCTGAATGTACTTGGCGGAGGTAGCGACCGGCGCTTCGAGCTGTACGATCAGCACGAACCACATAGATTGACATTGAGCGTGGACCACAAATGGGTATGCCTGCCCTATGACGACAGAATTGCTTTGTGTGATGTGGAAAATGGGGAGTATCGTGAAATAGCCCGTGTGAGAACGGCGTCTGCCATTGCCGCTCTTAACGGTGATGGTGTGTACCTTGGCAAAGAGGACGGCGTATACCATTATGAGATCTCCACCGCTCGAACCAGCCTCATCAGCTATTCCCCCACAGTTTGTCGTAACATCACGCAGAGCGGCGATGGAAAACTTTTGGCATGGCGCATAGAGCAGAATAAACAGTGGTCTGTGCGCGTGTTCGATATGGATTCGCGTACTTTCCTGTTCTCGCGGGAAAGGACGGGCGAACCGTATGATATTGAGTTCAGTGATGATAATGATTACTTATTCGTTGGGGACAACGACGGCTTCTTTTCCGTATACAGCATACCAACCGGCGATACCTTGCTCCATATGAACAGCGGGCAGCGGTTTATCAGTATATGTGCAGTGCCGGGTGGGCGCTATGTGCTCACCGGTCACAGCGGCGGGTTTCGTCTGTGGGATATCGAGCATCGTATCTGCCGCCGCACCTATACCATAAACTGGGACAAAACTGTCTATCCCTACCCGACAAGAGGCGAGGACGGCGTTTTGCGTATTGGCACTGTCACAAGAGACGGCGTTTATTCTGAGTATGACCTACCCGATCAGGAAGTTCGTCCCGTATGGGAAATATGCGTCGTTACCAGCGCTGTGGTACAGCTTTCCCGCGACGAACTGTTCCGCAACGCCATATCCGATGCGGAAGCGGCTTTTGGTAAAGGAGAGTACATAGCCGCGCTCAGCGGGCTTAAAGAGGCGCGGGCCATTTCGGGATATGCCACGGATGAGCGCTGCCTTTCACTGTACGAAAAGATTGCGCCTCACTTCCGGCTTTGCGGCCAGCCGCAGCTTGTGTCGCTGCGCCGCCTCCCAAGGGCTGATGAAGTCAGCCTGTCCCATAATGGAAGCTATATCATGGATGAGGAAACGCATGAGGTCTATGAAAGGCTTAGCGGAGAATGCTTGCTTGCCAAGGATAAAATGCTCAATTATAAGCATACCGCTCTCATTTATGGCGACAGGCTCGCTTGTATCTACAAGACCGGCGAAAAGGAAGAACTCACAGCGGATATATTCCAGCTTCCCGGCGGTGAACGGGTATTCACAGGATGCCTTTGTACAGGCTCCGGCGCGAACGACATTACCCCATCCATACTCGCTTGGCCGGATTGCGAGTTGTTCACAGTACGTTTTCCGGGGTTCAGTTTTACCCGCAACGTCACCGTTGACAGCGTGTCATGCACACCCATGCGTCCTTTCATAGTGCAGTGGGAGTTCAAAAGTGAGGCCGACCAACTGACAGGGAGCGGTCTCATAGCTGGCATGCACGACATACGGCATATCTCAAACGGGAAAAGAACGGTCAAGTACACACCTGTACCGGGCATGGATAAGAAGGTGTCAAAGCTTGCCAGATATCAAGTGACCGCCGATATGAAGACCGGGCTGGTTGGCGCGATCAAGGAACACCACTCCTTTTACAGCATCAAGCCCGAGCTTCAGAAAGAACTGGATTCGTATGACGGCTGTCTGTTCCTATACTCGGCAAAGACGGGCAAGTTTATCAAGATGGTAAAGTTATCCGCCGCCAATATCCATGTCCATCACGGTGGGTATTTCACCTGCGAGGGCGACGATGGCGTACTTTTATACCGTATTGCCGACTTTCTCGACACCGACGAACCGAAGCCCGTGTTCATTCCGGTTCGGAATAGAATGTCCACTGTCAGTTTCAGCGCGGATATGCTGTACATGGCGATCGCCGTACCGCGTAACGCACCCGCAGATGCAGGAGATACAGAAGTATTCTTGCTCGACTGGGAGCTGCAATAGTTCTCCGCGTTAAGCCATATTGTTAAGGAGGCAAAAAGATGGACCTTTCCACATCCATGAAATTCGTAATGATGCGCGCGCAGTCAGAGGCCGCCGCAGCAAAGAAAAGTGAGGTCTCGCCGGAGCTGCTGTTTCTCGGTATATTGAAGCTTGCCGAAAAACGGGCCGAGGAGTTTGCGCCCACCTCGCGCCATAAGGCCGAGACCAACGCAGACATTGACGCAGTGAGGCAACAGTTTGCGCAGAAAAGCATCGATTCATCGCGTACACGAGGGTTGCTTCGCGCTGTCATTGCGGGTGGAGCCCACTTGGGCGGCGAGAAAGAACTGACGGAATGTCTGGTGCGGTCCGCGGATTTGGCGGGTAAGCGTGGCGAATCCGATCTCTGGGCACAGGATGTTCTCGCGGCGATTCTTGCCTGTCCCTCCGATGCGATATTGCAGGTTTGCCCGCTGAAAAAACAGGGCGCAGACAAGGCGGAAGACGCAAAGGACGAGCCGACGGGCGAAGCGAATGGGGCCGGAGAAAAGACCGACGAGATGAGCCGGGATTTCCTTCCCGCGCTGACAAGCCGTATCCGGCATATGCGCGCCAAACTGCTTTCCACCGTCCATGGTCAGGATCATGTGGTGCATGCCTTCACAGAGGGCATGTTTGCCGCAGAGGTCTTGGCCGCATCCGACGAGAAGCGCAAGCGGCCGCGCGCCATATTCGTGTTTGCGGGGCCTCCGGGCGTAGGCAAAACCTTCCTCGCCGAGCAGGCGGCGGAAGCGCTCGATATCCCCTTCAAGCGCTTCGATATGTCGAGTTTTTCTGACCATCAGTCCTACATGAGCCTCATTGGCTTTGAAAAGAGCTATCAGGGCGCAAAGCCGGGCACACTGACCGGCTTTGTCAAGAAGCAGCCCCACAGCATTTTGCTCTTTGACGAGATCGAGAAGGCGCATTTGAACACGATACATTTATTTTTGCAGATCCTCGACGCGGGCAGGCTTGCCGACCGCTTTATGGATGAGGACATCTCTTTTAAGGACACCATCATCATATTTACCAGCAATGCGGGGCGCTCGCTTTATGAGGGCGACGCCAGGCAGAACGCTGCGGGCGTACCGCGCAAGACGTTGATCAATGCGCTTGAGACTGAAAAGAACCCCCAGACCGGCCAGCCTTTCTTCCCCGCCGCCATCACCAGCCGTATGGCCACAGGATGGCCGCTGCTGTTCAACCATCTGCAGGCGCATCATCTTGATAAAATAAGCGGCGGTGAGCTTTCCCGCTTCTGTCAGCTTTTCGAGAAACAATACGGCATCGAGGCGGGCTTTGATGAGCTCGTTCCCACGGCACTGCTGTTTCAAGAGGGCGGCGCCGCAGATGCGCGCACGCTGCGCGCTCAAACCGAGCTGTTCTTCAAAAATGAGGTATTCAAGGTGTGCCGGCTCTGGGGGGAGGACAGGTTCTCCACCGCTCTTTCCGGCATAGAAAAGCTGCGTTTCACCGTAGAAACGGCCAAGCTCGCACAGGATGTACGCCCACTGTTCTTTTCGGATGAGAAACCGGAGCTGCTTCTTTACGGCAGCCCGACATTTGCCGCGCGCTGCCGTGAAGAGCTGCCGGGGTATCTTATCTATGATACCCAGAGCGTAGAGGAAGCACTGACCATCGCCGGGGAAAAGGACGTCCGCGTCGTGTTGCTGGACGTCGCGGAGCGGAGCGTGCAGGACGCTGATGCGGGCTTTGTCACAATGGAGACTGTTTACGAAGGAGCACAGGAGCTTGTCATGTCAGCCGGAGCCTTCGACTTTGCACCCATGGCCGCGGGGGCGATCCACGATGGCAGCAGATTGTTCCGCTCGCTCAGGGAACGTCTGCCGGAGCTGCCTGTATATCTCTTGGAAACCGAGGAGTTCTCCATCGACGCCGAGCTGCTCATGAGTTTCGTCCGCGCGGGCGCGCGCGGCAAGCTGAAGGAGCCTGACGAGGATTTCTCCGTATTCGAGGATCAGCTTACCGCCATCTGCCGGGAGCTTTATATGCAGGGCGTCGCGGCTAAGATGGCCTCGGAGCGAAAGGTGCTGTACTTCGAGACCGCCCCCAAGCTCAGCCGGGACGGCAAGGAGATCATTGTGCGCCTGCGCGATTTCTCCCTGAAACGCGCCACCGAAGCCGACGACTCAAGCAGCGTGCTCGACGATGTGGAAAAGCCCAATATCCACTTTACGGATGTGATCGGCGCGGCGGACGCGAAGGAAGAATTAAAGTTTTTCATCGACTACCTGAAAAATCCAAAGAAGTTTTCCGCGCAGGGCCTAAAACCGCCTAAGGGCGTGCTTCTCTATGGTCCGCCGGGTACAGGAAAGACTATGCTTGCCAAAGCGATGGCCGGCGAAAGCGATGTTGCCTTCATCCCCGCCGTCGCAAGTGCGTTTGTCACCAAATGGCAGGGCAGCGGCCCAGAGGCTGTGCGGGAACTGTTCAAAAGGGCTCGCCGCTACGCTCCGGCCATCCTGTTCATCGACGAAATAGACGCAGTAGGCAGAAAGCGCGGTCAATCGAACACCTCTCATGGAGAGGAAATGGCATTGAACGCCCTTTTGACAGAGATGGATGGCTTCTCGGTCGACCCAAAGCGCCCTGTATTCGTGCTTGCCGCCACCAACTTCGATGTTGAAGAGGGTCAGGGCGGCATGGGCGTCATTGACCCGGCGCTTGCGCGGCGTTTTGACCGAAAGATACTGGTCGATTTGCCCAACGCCGACGAGCGGGAGCAGTTTGTGCGGCTGTATCTGAAAAAGAACAAGACGCATACCGTGACCGAGGAAATGATAAAACGACTTGCCTCACGCGCAATTGGCATGAGCCCGGCGAACCTCGCCTCCGTGTTCGAACTCGCCAACCGAATGGCGGTCAAAGCCCAGAAACCTTTGGACGATGCGATACTGGACGAGGCCTACGAGCTCACTAAGCATGGCGCGAAAAAGGAATGGGGCTACGAATATCTTGAGCGCGTTGCCAGGCACGAAAGCGGACACGCTTTCCTCTGCTACCTCGGCGGCAATACGCCATCCTATCTCACCATTGTGGCGCGTGGCGGTCATGGCGGCTATATGGAGCACTCCGCAAAGGATATGGGGCCTCTATCCACCAAGGAAGAGCTGTTGAACCGTATCCGCACGAGTCTTGGGGGACGCGCGGCTGAACTCGCCTACTACGGCGAGAAGGACGGCGTATCCACCGGCGCGTCCGGAGATCTTGAACAAGCCACCCGTGTGGCGCAGGCTATGATCTGTAATTACGGCATGGACGAGGATTTTGGCCTCGGCGTCATGGGGCAACAGGAGGCCGCAAACAGCCCGGAGGTCAAAAAGCGTATCAACGAGATACTCGGCGAAGAGATGCGCAACACTGTGGAACTCATTAAGACCAACAAACATCGCATCGATCGCATGGTGGACGCGCTCATGAAGAAGAACAAGCTCTCCGGCGAGGAAATGGAGGAGCTGCTAAGGGATGATTAAGCTGCAACTTTAGCGGTAAGCGCGGCTGCGGAGATGTAGTACCATCCATGTATAGAGTACATAAGGAGGAACGAGTATGAAACGGATATCAGCGGTATTACTCATCATCACGCTTATCGCTGCACTGACCGCCTGCACCAAGGCGCCAGCCGCAGGCAAAGAAGGATCGCCTTATCAAAATGTGCCGGCTTTATCGGCGGGCGACGATTTCAAGCTGGGGGATGAGACCTATGCTCTTGAAAAATGGGTAACCTTGCCGGAGTATGACACGGATACCAAGATCGGCTATGGCCTTTGCTTCGTGCAAAAGGAGGGGATTGCGCCCATCGCTATATCCGGCAGCAATTACACGAGCCTCATTGACATGAAGCTGGACATGGACGACGGCACTCTTGCCACCAGCA
The DNA here is from genome assembly GCA_023393045.1 of Bacillota bacterium. Classification (GTDB taxonomy): domain Bacteria; phylum Bacillota; class Clostridia; order Christensenellales; family CAG-138; genus Phil1. The sequence continues at coordinate 10,873 of JAEWMV010000154.1, forward strand.
ATATCAGCTTTATCGCTGTGGACGATGCGCCGGGCTATGCCGCCCGAGTGACATTTGAATTCGCCCTGCCCAAAGCTGCGGCTTTGCCTGAGAGCGGAACGATCTTCCACACGGGAGCGGACAAGGAGGAAAGAATAGATCTCTCCGCATTGGAGACCCCGGCGGGAGCGCCGTCGGCACCGCAGGAACAGTCTCAGCCCGCGGTAATGCCCGCTGACGATTATGAGGCCAAGAAACTGGCCGGCGAATGGTTGCTCACCGCCATCACCTTCCGTACCCCGGAGACGGATAACGGCATATTCAGCATGGATGCCACCATGGAAATATCCGAGGGCTTTGAATATGGACGAAACCTATCACTTCGAAACGATATGACTTTGATTGGTCTCATCGACCTGTCCGCGCTGATCGACGCTGTGAACGAGCTGCCCTTCAGCGTCACCGACCTCGATTTTAAGGACTACTCCGGCTGGGAGTATACAAACGGAGTCGTAACGCTCACTAAAAGCGGCCCCGAGCTCGCGGCGAGCTATGATGAAGCAAGCGAAGAATTGCGCCTTACCTGGAGCGGAACGGTACAGATCGATCCGGCCGGCGAGGTGTTGATGGATATAACAATGGTCTTCAAGGCCAAATAATTTATGGAGGGAAACAAAATGAAACGGATACTTGCAGCATTGCTGATCGTCGCGCTGGTCGCTTCGTTGGCTGCTTGCGCGGCAAAGCCCACTGCGCCGCCGGAGTCCGAACCTACGCCCGAGTCAATCGTCGAGTTCAACGACCCCCTGCTGGAGGAGCTTGTTCGCAAGGCTATGAACAAGCCGGACGGCGATATCACACTTGCCGAGGCGGAGGCGGTCACGGAGCTGGAGCTCGGCATCGACTGGCAGCAGGAACCGGCTCCGAACTCGCAGATCAAGGACATTTCCGGCTTGGAGAATTTCAAAAACCTCGAAAACCTTAATCTGAATTTCCACGCAATAGAGGACATATCGCCGCTCTCCGGGCTTACTAAGCTCCGCTCCCTGTCGCTGGGCGGAAATCCGGTAGCCGATATAGCGCCGCTTTCGAACCTCACCGGGCTTGGTTCTCTGACGCTGTTCAACTGTCAGGCGAAGGACTATACCCCGCTTTCAAAGCTGAGCGGCCTGGGTATGCTGCTGCTGGAGTATTCAACGATAAGCGATGTGAGTATGCTCTCCGGGCTTACGGAGCTTTGGTGGCTTAGCCTTGCAACCACGCAGGTAAGCGACGTCTCCCCCCTGTCGACACTCGTTAATCTCAGGCAGTTGCAGTTAGCGGGATGCCCTATCACCGATTACTCGCCTCTGGCCGAGATATACCCGAATCTTGAAGAAAAAGACTTCGAGATACCTTCCAAGCTGATGGACATATTCAGCGCCGAGTTCAATCCTTATGGCATGGACAGTCCGGCGACCGTGTTTGAGGCGTCCTTCAACAAGAGTCCGGACAACGCTCAGTTCGTGCTCTCCATGACAGGCAGCGGGAATATGTACGCCTGCGTAGCCTATCAGGCGGACGCTGCGGGGCTCTCCGAGGAGGAGAAGCAAGAGCGCATCAATGAATACCTTGAGGGCGGCTTCTGCCAGATCCGCGGCACAGACGGCCGCGTCGTGGATATCAAACGGGCTATACCCGAGGATGACCGCTACGAGTATGTGGAGGCGGACGGTCAGCACGGGCAGAACGGAGCGGGCTGCGTTATCGACGTTACATATTTCATAGACGATGCCAACATCGAGAGGTACACTCAACTCGTGCGGGACAATTACAGCGTGGACGCGCTTGCGCCCATTGCAGATTTCTTTGATACGAATACCGATTTTGCTGAGTGTGGCATAACTGTAAACGTCTATAAGGATGAAGCCCATGCCTATGTCGTTTATCGTCTACCCGACGTAAACGCTGTGATGCAGGAAATGCAGGGAGGCGGCGATGCTCCGTGGTGGGAGTGGAACGGTATGACGCAGACAGCCATGATGTATGACGGCGTGGACAGCAAGCTGACCTTCGACACCGAGGGCGGAGCCATAACCGTCGATCAGCTTCACGCAGAGCTCAGCGCACAGCCCGCCGCCGAGGGCTCGCTTAGCGCTATGGGTTTCGGCTTTGATGATGCGGGCGTATGCGGCGTATACGAGGATCGCATGCCGCACTATAAGTCCGTCGCAATAGCAAGACCGGAATGGGGCGAACACCCCGACGGCTGGAACATCGAGTTCATGGACACCGATATTAAGGGTTACAGCCTGCGTATCGAGTATCACGCCGAAGACGGCAGGTATCATATATCGCTGGATAAAGACGGCGAGAGCTGCTCCTATGACTACTATCGCGAAAAGGATCAATACGGCTGGGAACACCCCGACATTGAGACCGTGCACAGGATGTTCGGGGACGCCTTTGATTCTGAGGGCAAAGAGCTGTATTACCCCGCGCTTGCGCACTTTGAGCAGTTTGTACAGGAGCACTTCGGCATGAGCGTTGACGAGCTGTACGCGGCTCCGAAGCAATAAGCACCAAGCACTGCAACTTTCTCCGGAAACGCTCGCTTCATCGCGTGTTACGCTGTGAATATAAAGCAACCACGTTGTGTTGCGAGCGTTTTTGGAGGTGCTTTGGATGATATACATTACTGGCGACACCCACGCGGATTTTTCAAGGCTGTATCGGGTTCCATTCTCTCACGTCGAGGAGTGGGAGCAAGGTACAGATCCGCATTATGTGATTATTTGCGGCGATTTTGGCGGTGTGTGGAACGAAAGCATGCAGCAGGCCGCAGAACTCGACAAGCTGAACGACAGGCCGTTTACCATATTGTTTTTAGATGGCAATCATGAGAACTATGATCTGCTTGCCACCTATCCTGTGGAGAACTGGCACGGCGGCAAGGTACAGGCAATACGTAAGAACGTGCTGCATCTCATGCGGGGACAGATATACGAGATCGAAGGGCAGACGTTCTTCATCATGGGCGGCGCGGCCTGCCATGACACTTATAACGGCGTGCTGGATATGGACGATCCTGAATTCACGCAAAAGTACCAACGCCTCAAAAACGCGCGCAAGTTCTTTCGTATCAATCATCTAAGCTGGTGGGAGCAGGAACTTCCCACCGAGAGCGAGATCAGCGCGGCATATGAAACGCTCTGCGCATACGGAAAAAAGGTGGATTATGTGCTCAGCCACTGCGCGCCAAGTAAAATGCAAAGGCGAATCCAAGCCAGGATCGGCGACAGTACCCATCCAAAGAACGCGCTGACAGAGTTCCTGCAATGGGTGTACAACGAGTGTGAATTCAAGCACTGGTACTGCGGGCATTATCATCAACCAAGGGATATAACGCGCTGCTTTCATGTGGTATATGAGAACATTGTACGGTTGGATGGTGATATGCAAGCTTCCGACGATGAAGTTGAGTCAAGAAATGAGGACTTTCTTGATAGGATAAGGGCGTTACTCTCACAGAACAGTAAAACCACTGGTGGTAACTGCCGATTATAGTCGACAATCTGAAGCAGACAAGGAGGATGACCATGAAAGACAAACTGAATAATGGCATCCTTTATGTCGGCCAAACCTCTGATACTACAGCTGCTGACAGGAACGCTTCCGGTGAGGATCCTAACCGGAAGCGATATATCCAGTTACGGCGAATCGAATCAGAGCCACCGTTTGATGTATTTAAGGTTAGGGATACCTTGAGCGGAAGTTATGCCACCATGATGTGTCTGGACGGCAAAAGCAAACACGATAATGACGCAAAGATGCGCTTGCATAAGCGAGGCATCAACAGCGTTTATGCAGCTAATAGTGATAAGATATCGCAAAACATCGTCCAATGGAATACTCCAACACGCCATGGTCATGATGCTCTATTCCTTTTGACCGAGCAACCGTATGGTCGAAGTCTGTCAAAATGGCATAAACTGCATCCGATTTCGGACGAGGCCACGGCGTTGCTTCTCATTGGTCAACTGTTGAATGCTCTTGACGCAGTACACTCCGTTGGAATGCTAATTACTGAGAAGAATCCATCAGAAACAGAACAGCGTACATCGCTGGTGCATCGTTCGGTAGGGCCAGACAGCATTCGAATCGTTGAGTGCGACGACAAGCTTACTTTACTATTAGATAACTTCGAGAATGCAATTCCGGTTCAGACACCTGCTGACAATCAGTTTTGTGGAACTGCCGCATTTTCACCACGGCAGCAGCTTCTCGATGCTCGACATCCTCACCCTGCATGGGATGTATGGGCGGCCGCTGCATGCCTATACTATCTCCTCACGGGCAAATTTCCGCGAGAGTTTTCGGAAAACCGATGGAAATGCTTGGCGGAGAACAAACCTATTCCTTTGCTTGAACGACGCTCTGACATATCGCCAAGACTTGCAGCAGTGATCGATCTCGCGCTGGATGACACGAATGGTTTGCATTATCAAACAGCCGACGCTCTTCGAAAAGCACTGCATTCAGTAATGTGAATCGCGACAAACTAATATCAATCTTTGGTTGGTGTAGCAGTAAATCAGACTGCTGCACCTTCGTTGTTTTTACCATGGCTCAAAAGTGTAATTAGTGTCAACTGCACAACGACAATAAACGCGCAAAAGAGCAAAACCGGCCAAGGTGAGCGCTCAACGAAAGACGAATCTCCGCCCACAGACGCGCTGACGAAAAATAGACAAAAAGAAGCTTAAGCCTCTTTCGGAGATTCATGGTCAGAACGACCAAGCGCACGGCAGAGCCCTCTCTTTCCTCCGATGGTCAGCGGCTATCCATCTGGCCGGCAACCAGATCCATGAGCACATAAATACGGATGGCATCCGTATGCGCGATGATCCATCGGGGGGACAATGATACTTCCGTAAACCGCGGCCCGGCCACAGTGAAGGCGGGGGGATGAGATTTCCATGGACCTGCCAGCCACAGGCGGAGGGCAGCTGCATTTCTAATTCTCTTGAGTAATCTATTCTGTTGCTTTCCAGTGCCGTTTGGTGTGTAATATATATACACAGTCCTGCGGATTACTGGAGTTAGGAGGTGCAAAATGGGTAATCCACAGGATAATAAAGTCGCTAAAAGAGTCTATTCGGTAGAGGAAATCGCTGAGATTCTGTGTATCAGCCGATCTGCCGCATATGACTTGGTCAAGAAGGGTGAATTCAAGACAGTGCGGATCGGCGCAACAATTCGCATATCAAAGCCATCCTTCGACGCATGGTTGGACAGCCGAGAAATCTAATCATGTAAAGGAGTTATGAAATGGCGACAATCGTAAAACGGGGTAAGAAGTATTCCGTTGTCTATTACTACACAGATGAAAACGGTGAACAACAGCAGAAATGGGAACCACCGGTTAGTTCGAAAAAGGAAGCTTTGAAAAGAAAAAACGAGATTGAACATGAAATGGATACCGGCGTGTTCATTCCGCCGGCTCGTGTCAAGGTAGGAGAGTTCATGTGCGACTTTGTGGAGATGTATGGTACAAAGCGATGGGGGTTATCAGTATACTCGTCCAACACATCGCTAATCCAGAACTACATAAACCCACTGTTGTCAGATCACTTGGTGCAGGATGTTAATGCAAGGACGGTTGACTGGTTCATACATCAACTGCAAAAAACCAAACCCGTCAGTACGCCTTACCGGCATGCAAAAACGGAGTTCATCACACCTTGCACGATTGAGAAAATAGCCAAGCTCATGCGCACGGCCTTTAAGCAGGCTGTGCGATGGGGTATGATCGGCAAGAATCCGTTTGAAGGAGCTGTTCTGCCAAAAGCGGAAAAGAGAAAACGCGCGATCTGGGACGCTGTTACGATACGAAAGGCGTTGGATGAATGCGAGGACGGAAAGCTGTATGTCGCACTGAACCTGGCATTTGCATGTTCGTTGAGACTTGGAGAGATCACGGGATTGACATGGGATTGTCTCAGCATTACAGATAGCGCCATCGCAAATGACGACGCATACCTGTCAGTAGAAAAAGAGTTGGCTCGCGTTGATCAAAAAGCGATAGACGCTGTCGGAAAGGGCGATATACTCTATGTCTTTCCTCGCCTCATGGGAGGCAAGTCAAGCACCAGACTCGTACTAAAGAAGCCTAAAACGGAATCGAGCGTTAGGAGAGTTTGGATACCCAAGACACTCGCGTTGATTCTGAGAGAATGGCAAGCGAAGCAAACTGCGCTTAAAGAGTTTATGGGAGAGGACTACATTGACTACAACCTGGTGCTTGCCCAGGAAACCGGGCGTCCGTGCGAGGATAGGATTATCGGCAACGCATTTGATAGGTTGAAAAAGAAAGCGGAACTCCCCAATGTGGTTTTCCATTCGCTGCGGCATTCCAGCACAACGTATAAGCTGAAACTCAACCACGGCGATGTTAAGGCAACGCAAGGCGATACAGGACATGCACAGCCGGATATGGTAACTGAGGTATATGCGCACATTCTCGATGAAGATCGAAAGATCAACGCACAGAAGTTTGAAATGGCTTTCTATGCTAACCCTGATATGAGAAAAGCAGAGGCTTCCATCCAAAACGCTTCGCCGCAGCCGCCCGCCTTGGATCTTGGCTTGCTGGTGCAGCAGCTAAAGGAGCAGCCTGAGCTGGCCACCACGCTCGCAGCGCTCTTGAAGGGAATCGCATAAAAGGAATCGAACGTATTGCCAGTGAAACGCGTATTAGCAAAGGCGGCAGTTTTATTAGCAAACATCACAAAAAACGTTCTAATCCCCAGCGGGTAAAATGGAAGTGGTATGAATCGCGCTCTTAGTTGATATGGTATTCTCCTTTGCCAGCGTGAAAAAGGAAAACGCCGTAATCCCTTGAAATCACGGCGTTTATGGCACCCCCGAGCAGGCTCGAACTGCTGGCGTTCCGCTTAGGAGGCGGACCCTCTATCCATCTGAGGTACGGGGGCTCGTATTCAGTTTTTCCCGCAGGGGCGGCCGGTCATCCGGTTATTAGGAGGCGGACGCTCTATCCTGCTGAGCTACGGAGAGATTCTCGCTTGCCGCGAGGCAAAGCCTGCCTGACGGCAAGCTATATTATAGGCGAGGCGCCGCTTCGTGTCAACCGAAGCATCGGCAATTCCCGGGCGTTATGCCATGCGGGCATGGTGGAAAAAGATTGTCTTTGTTTCAACGCATGGATTATAATGAGCGTGTCATCGGACTCTTTTGGAATCATATCGAATTTATACACAAAGAAGGGGGCACGCGCATGGAGCAGCTTGCGAACAAGCCTGCAAAGAAATTCACCAAAGTTGAAAAATCATGGATTATGTACGACTGGGCGAATTCCATCTACGCCACCAACATCATGGCGGCAATTTTTCCCATCTACTTCGCGCTGGTGGCGAGCGAAACGGGCAACAAGGTATACGGCTTTGCCGTGTCCATCGCAAACCTCGTCGTCGCGCTGATAGCGCCCGTATTGGGTGCGGTGGGCGACTTCACCGGCATGAAGAAGAGGCTGTTTTCGGTTTTTCTCATCATCGGCCTCGCGTTCACGGCGTCCATGGCGATCTTCGATTCCTGGCAATGGATGCTCGTGGGGCTTGTCATCTCGCGCATCGGCTTCTCCGGCACCTGCCTGTTTTATGACTCCTTCCTCACGGACGTCACCACGCCGGAGCGCATGGACAAAGTTTCCGCCTGGGGATACGCCGCGGGGTACATCGGCGGGAGCACCATTCCCTTTATCATCTCCATCGCAGTGATGCTGCTCTTGAATCAATCCATCCTTTCCTATAAAATCGCCATCCTCATCGTGGTGGTGTGGTGGACGGTATTCAGCATCCCCTTCCTCAAAAACGTCAAACAGGTGCACAGCGTGGAGGAACCGCCCGCAAAGCTCGCAAAAGCCGCTTTCGCCAACGCATGGCGGACCCTGAAGGACATTTTGCGCGACAAGAAGATACTCATCTTCATCATCGCCTACTTCTTTTATATCGACGGCGTGGATACCATCATCAGCATGGCCACAAACTATGGAACGACGCTGGAGCTTGGCACCATCGGCATGATACTGGCGCTATTGGTGACGCAGATTGTGGCGGTGCCCTTCTCCATCCTCTTTGGCAACCTCGCCAAGAAGGTGGGCGCCATCCGCATGATCAGCATCGCGGTGGGCGTATACTTTGTGATTACGATCATCGGCTTCTTCATGGGCTTCAACATCGAGCAGGCGCAGTTGAACGGCGGGGATGTGGAGGCCGCAAAGCAGCTTTCCACCATACTCTTCTGGGTGCTCGCCGGGCTTGTGGGCACGGTGCAGGGCGGCATACAGGCGCTCTCGCGCTCGTACTTCGGCCAGCTGATTCCGCCGGAGCGCTCCAATGAGTATTACGGCTTCCTCGATATCTTCGGCAAGTTCTCCTGCGTCATCGGCCCGGCGCTCTATTCGCTGGTCTACACGCTCACCGACCGCTCGTCCCTGGGGATACTGAGCATCATCATCCTCTTCCTCGCGGGCGGCGTCACGCTTATAGTAGGCAGGAAATTCTTCAAGCGCGCGCCGGGCGAGGAGGCGTAAGCCGGCTATGGAGGAGGGCGGCCACAGCGGCCACAGGCAAAGGCTTCGCGAAGCCTATCAAAACGGCGGAGCCGCCGCGCTGCACGAGCATCAGTTGCTCGAGCTGCTTTTGACCTATGCCATACCGCGGCGGGACGTCAACCCCCTCGCGCATAAGCTCATCGCCCGCTACGGCTCGCTGGAGCGCGTGCTCGCAGCACCTGTGGAGGAATTGACGCGGGTGGAGGGCGTGGGCGAAAACGCCGCCACGCTCTTGTCCCTGACAGGCGCGCTGCGGTCTTTGCCTTCGGCGCGCGCGGATAAGCACACGGCTATAAAAACGCCGGAAGAGGCTGCGAACTATTGTGAAAGCTTATTTGCCGGGCGGGACAAATACGAGGCGACCTACTGCGTAAGCCTCGACAAAAAGCGGCGCGTGCTCCATTGCGACCTCGTGAGCGCGGGCACGCTCGCTGAAAACGTGATCTACCCCCGGCTGGTGGTGGAATTTGCCCTGCGGCATGGGGCGGACAGCGTGATATTGACGCACAACCACCCCTCGGGCGACCCCGCGCCCTCGCAAAGCGACATCGCTTCCACAAAGGCCGTGTGCGAGGCGCTCGCCGCCATCGGCATCACGCTCAACGATCACATCATCGTCGGCACGGAGGGATGTTTCAGCATGGTAAGGTACATGCCGCTCCCCAAGGGAGCGCGTATCCCCGCCGCCGAAAAGGAGGAATAGATGGCCTCACATGACGAATATGCCCGCTGGCTGGGCCGGGCGGAGCTTGAAGGCGCGCTTCGCGGCGAGCTTGTTTCCATAGAAAAAGCGCCCGGGGAAATTGAGGAGCGCTTTTATACCGAGCTTGCCTTCGGCACGGCAGGGCTGCGCGGCATACTGGGCGCGGGCACCAACCGCATGAACCTGCCCGTGGTGCGGCGCGCGACGGCGGGGCTCGCCGCCTACATCAAAACCTTTGCGGACGGGCCGAACCGCGGCGTCGCCATCGCCTGCGACTCACGCGAAAAATCCGCTGAATTCGCGCTTGAAACGGCAACAACCCTCGCCGCCTTCGGCGTGAGGGCGCACCTTTTCCCTAGCCTTCGCCCCGTGCCGCTTTTGTCCTTCGCCATACGCCACCTGGATTGCATCGCGGGCGTGGTGATTACCGCAAGCCACAATCCCCCCGCCTACAACGGCTATAAGGTCTATTGGGAGCACGGCGGGCAGGTCGGCCCCGAGCAGGCGGACGCCATTTACGCGCGCATGCGCGATTTTGATTATTTCGATATTCCCACGATGCCGGAGGCCGAAGCGCGTCAAGCGGGGCTGCTTTTGACCATCGGGGAGGAGACGGACGAGGCGTACTACACCGCCACGGCGTCTTTGCTGCAATGGCCCGCGCTGATGAAGGAAAAGGGCAAGGCGCTTAAGCTTGTCTACACGCCGCTGCACGGCAGCGGCCTCGTGCCCGTGACGACGCTGCTGCGCCGTACAGGCGTGACGGACGTGTCCGTCGTAGCGGAGCAGGCGGCGCCCGATTCGCGCTTCCCCACCGTCAAGGCTCCCAACCCCGAGGACCCGGCGGCGTTCACGCTCGCCATCGCCCTTGCAAACGAAGTAGGCGCGAGTGCCATTATCGCCACCGACCCGGATTCCGACCGCATGGGCCTTGCGCTGCGCGGCCCTTCCGGCGAATTTGCCGCGCTTACGGGCAATAAAATCGGCTGCCTTCTGCTGCATTACCTGCTTTCCTCCATGCAGAAAAAGGGGACGCTGCCTGCGGACGGCTTCGCCGTAAAATCGTTCGTGAGCACGCGCATGGCCCAGGCGATTTGCGAAAAATTCAATGTCGCCTGCCTCGACGTGCCCACGGGCTTCCGCTTCGTATCGGAAAAGATAGACGAAAGCGCGCGCACGGGCAAGGGCACGTTCCTCTTCGGCTTTGAGGAGAGCTACGGCTTCCTCGCGGGCGGCTTTTCGCGCGATAAGGACGCGGTGTGCGCCGCCATGCTCGCCGCGGAAGCGTGCGTGTATTACAAGGAGCAGGGCAAAACCCTTTTTGACGTATTGGCGGACATGGCCGAACTCTACGGCCATTTCGACGAGCGCGTAAAATCCTATTCCCTCGAGGGGAAAGAGGGGCTTATGCGCATTGCCGCCGCGATGGAAGCGCTGCGCCAAGCGCCGCCCGCGTCCTTTGCGGGCATACCCGTAACAAAAGCCGAAGATATGCTCTCCACCGGTCAAAACGTGCTGCGCTATTTTTTAAAGAACGGCGCGTGGATCTGCGTGCGCCCGAGCGGCACGGAACCCAAGCTCAAGCTCTACGTCGGCGCGAACGACGCAAGCGAAACAGGGCTTGAAAAACTGCTTTCTTCTCTCACCGCGCACGCGGATGAATTGCTCACGCGCCTTTTGGCGTAAACTCAATGCATGGAACAAAAACAGCAGGCGCAGTTTTCGCGCATGACAGGCGCGCCGATACCGCGGCTCATCACCGCGCTCGCGGTTCCCGCCGTCGTGAGCATGCTCGTCACTGCGCTCTACAGCACGGCGGACACGTTTTTCATTGCAAGGCTCGGCACGAGCGCGACGGGGGCCGTGGGCATCGTGTTCCCCGTCATGTCCGTCATACAGGCCGTGGGCTACACGGTGGGGCAGGGTGTGGCGAGCGTCATTTCGATGCGGCTGGGCGAAAAGCGGCAGGAGGAGGCGAACGCGGCGGCCTCGGGCGCACTGCTGCTCGCGCTGCTCTTTGGCGCGCTCGTGGCGGTATGCGGCCTCGTTTGGCTCGATCCGCTCATGGAGCTTTTGGGCGCGACGCCCACCATGCTGCCTTATGCGCGCGATTACGCGCGCTACATTCTCCTTGCCGCCCCTGCGATGACGACGGCCTTCGTGCTCAACAACACTTTGCGCGCGGAGGGCAGGACGCGCCTTGCCATGCTCGGCATCACGCTCGGCGGCGTCATCAACGTATGCCTCGACCCGCTTTTTATCTTCGTGTTCGGCTGGGGGACGGCGGGGGATGCCATCGCCACCGCCATCGGTCAGGCTGTGAGCTGCGCGGTGCTCCTTTGGGTTTATCTGCGCAAGAAAACCATCGTGCGGCCCTCAATCAAAGCCCTGCCCCGCGCGCCGCGCCTCTACGGGGACATATTGCGCATGGGCGCGCCCGCCTTCCTTCGGCAGGGGCTTGCGAGCGCCGCGACCGTAGCCCTCAACCTCGCCGCGCGCGGCTATGGGGACGCCGCCGTCGCCGCCATAAGCATCGTGACGAAGCTCTTCATGTTCATCTTCAGCGTGTCGCTGGGCATCGGCCAGGGGTACCAGCCCGTATGCGGGTATAACTACGGTGCAAAGCTCTATACGCGCGTGCGGCAGGGCTACCGCTTCACGCTCCTGGTCGGCGTCGGGGTGATGAGCGCGCTTGCGGCCGCGGCCTTCATCTTTGCGCCGCAGCTCATGATGCTCTTTATTAAGGACGACCCCGCGCTCATCGAAATCGGCTCCTTCACGCTGCGCGCGCAGTGCCTAGCCATGCCCGTCGTGCCCGTGGCCGTGGTCCTCAACATGACCTTCCAGTCCGTGGGGCGCGCGGGGGAAGCGTCCTTCCTCTCCGCATGCAGGCAGGGCATATGCTTCCTCCCGCTGATATTAATACTGCCAAGGGTCGCGGGGCTTTGGGGCGTGGAGACCGCGCAGGCCTTTTCGGACGTGCTCACCTTTTTCATCGCGCTGCCCATGACGATATTGTTCTTTAGAAAACTCCCCAAGCGGGACGCGCCCGACGGACGGGAGGTGGACGAGCGGGAAATCGCGCGCAACGCCGCGCAGGGCGGCCTGTAAAACCCTTGCGCTTTGTTTTATAATCGGATATAATCCCCACGCAGAGAGGAGGGATGAAGGATGAAATTCATTCCGAGGCAGAAGCTTTCAAAGAAAGCAAAACGCGCGCTCGACGAAGCGCAGCGCGCCACATGGCAGGTGAACCCCGTGACAAGGCAGACGCAGAATAAAAAAGCATACGCGCGCAAAAAGTCCGACAGGTGCGAGGAATTCGACCCGGCGGGCTTTTTCTTTTATAAAGGGAACGTGGTATAATAATGGAAAGAAACAGGAGGTTATAACGATGAACGTTGCCGATGCCATCAAGGCGAGAAGAAGCATACGCAAATATAAGGGCGATCCCGTGCCCGAGGCGGACATTCAGAAAATACTCGAGGCCGCCATGCACGCGCCCAGCGCACACAACACGCGGCCGTGGGAATTCGTTGTGGTCACCAACGAGGAAATGCGCAGGAAGTTCGCGCACCTGCACCCGTATGCAAAGCACGCGGCGCAAAGTCCGGTTCTGATCGTCGTATGCGCGCTGCCCGAAACGCAGCAGCGCTTCGGCGCGGGCTTTTTTCCGCAGGACTGCGCCGCCGCGACCCAGAACATCCTCCTTATGGCAGAGGAGTTGGGCTACGGCGCATGTTGGTGCGGCGTGTACCCGCACGAGCGGCTCATGAACCCCATCCGCGAGGCGCTCGGCGTCACGAGCACGCCGTTTTGCCTCATCACGCTGGGCGTTGCGGACGAAGCGCCCGCCGCGCGCGGCCGCTTTGAGGAGCAAAAGGTGAAATACATCAAATAACCGCAGAAATATCGCAAATTAATCACGCCCCGCCACTTCCGCTTGCCCGCGCAATATGGTATACTACACCAAATAAAATTATTTGAACCAAACAAATTTTTAGGGAAGGGCGGGCGAAGTATGAGGCAGCAGGAGCTTATCCGTGCGGCGTACGACGGCGGGGCGACCTACGTCATCAAAAACGCCAACGTGGTAAACGTCTTCACCAACGAAATTGTCCGCGCCGACGTCGCGCTCTATCACGACGTGATCATCGGCGTGGGCAGCTATTCGGCCGAGGTTGAGTACGACGCAAAAGGCGCGTACCTCGCGCCCGGCTTCATCGACGCGCACGTCCACATAGAAAGCTCCATGGTGATCCCCTCGAGCTTTATGAAGGTGATTATGCCCTTTGGCACCACCACCATCATCGCCGACCCGCACGAAATCGCAAACGTATCGGGCGTGGCGGGCTTTCGCGCGATGTACAAGCTCACGGACGACCTTCCCCTTCGCGTATTGTTCATGATGCCCTCCTGCGTGCCTGCGACGCCCTTTGAGCACAGCGGCGCAAAGCTTGTGGCGGAGGACATGGAGCAGTTTTTGCACAAGAGCCGCATGCTGGGGCTTGGCGAGGTGATGGATTATGTGAGCATCGTCGAAGCCAGACAGGAAATGCTCGACAAGCTGCGCCTCTTTGACGGCAAGCCGATTGACGGTCATGCGCCTCTATTATCCGGCAGGGCGCTCAACGCCTACCGCGTGGCGGGCCCCTCGACCGATCACGAATGTTCCAACTACGACGAAATTATGGAAAAGCTGCGCACGGGCATGCGCGTGATGATACGCATCGGCTCCGCCGCAAACGGCATGGAGGAAATACTCTCCCGCATCGCAAAGGAAAAGCTGCCCACCGAAAACCTTCTTTTCTGCACGGACGACAAGCACATCGAGGACATCCGCCGCGAAGGGCACATCAATTACAACGCGCGCCTCGCCGTAAAATGCGGCATAGCGCCGGTGGAGGCCGTGAAGATGGCCACCCTCAACACCGCGCGCGCCTACAACCTGCGGGGCATCGGCGCGATTGCGCCGGGCTACAGGGCCGACATGGTTCTATTTGAAGATTTGAAGGACTTTAAAGTAAAGGAAGTATTTACGCGCCTGGGTAAGCCTTTCGAGCCGGACGCGCCCCTGCCCGCGCCCATATTGCCGGGCCAGGTGTTCGACAGCGTGCATATCGCCCCCGTAAAAGCGGAAAACCTGAAACTGTATTGTAATGAAGACGCGCCCGTCATCAGCATGGTGGAGCGCCAGCTGATGACCAAGCTCGTCTATAAAAAAATCCAGAGGGACGCGGAGGGTTGCTTCATCCCCGGCAACGGCCTCAACAAGCTTGCCGTCATAGAGCGCCACCACGCCACGGGCAGTATGGCGGTGGGCATATTGGAGGGGCTTTGCGTCAAAAACGGGGCCATCGCCTCCACCGTCGCGCACGACAGCCACAACCTCGTCGTCGCGGGCGACAACGACCGGGACATGCTCGCGGCCATCGATTCCCTTCGCGAATGCGGCGGGGGATACTGTGTGGTGAGCAGGGGCGTGGTGCTCTCGCGCCTGCCGCTGCCCATCGCGGGCCTGATGACGGACGCGCCGGTTGAAAGCGTGCTGGAAATCCAGCAGGCGCTGCTCGAGGCCGCGCGCTCCCTCGGCGCAAACTGCGAGGGGGACCCGCTCATCGCCCTTTCCTTCCTTGCGCTGCCCGTCATCCCCGAGGCGCGCCTCACGGACGAAGGCTTGTTCGACGTCGTCAACATGCGCTTCGTCCCCTATGTTTGATTGCATCGCCCATTGGGCGGTAACCGTTTGATAGATTCCCGCGCCACAGTACGGCGCAAGCGCATATAAAGGAGGAAGCCTATGGCTGTTGGTGTCAGTGAAAAGCGCGTGGACGCGTTTGACAAGGTGACGGGCCGCGCGAAATATACGGACGACCTTGCGGACAAATCCGCGCTGATCGTAAAAGTTTTCCGCTCGGAGATCGCGCACGGCTTCGTGAAGCGCATCGATGTGAGCGAGGCGATGAAAGTTCCCGGCGTGGTGAAAATCGTCACCTGCTTCGACGTGCCGGAGCGCCCCTTCCCCACGGCGGGGCATCCGTGGAGCATTGACCTCGGGCATCAGGACATTGCGGACAGGTTTTTATTGAACCGCCACGTCCGCTATTACTGGGACGACGTGGCCGCGGTCGTCGCGCAAAATGAAGTCGCCGCCGCGCAGGCGGTGCGGGCCATCAAGGCTGAATATGAAGAGCTGCCCTTCGTGCTCGACCCCATAGAGGCCATTAAGGACGGCGCACCGCAACTGCACGACAGGTTTGAGCACAACATACTCGGCCGCACCTCCTATGAGGACGGCAATTATGAGGAGGCCGTCAAGGAGCCGGGCCTCATCGTGGTGGACAAATGGTATGAAACGCCCACCGTGCAGCACTGCCACATCGAAAACCACATCTGCTACGCATGGGAGGAAGCGGGAAAAATCAACGTCGTCTCCTCCACGCAGATTCCGCACATCGTGCGCCGCGTGGTGGGGCAGGCGCTTGGCATCGAGTGGGGCAAGGTGCGCATCGTCAAGCCCTACATCGGCGGCGGTTTCGGCAACAAGCAGGACGCGCTCTACGAGCCGCTTTGCGCCTATCTTTCCACGCAGGTGGGCGGCAGGCTCGTCAAGTACGACATGAGCCGCGAGGAAACCTTTGCCTGCACGCGCGTGCGCCACGCCATACGCTACCACCTCATCTCCCACGTGCGGCCGGACGGCACGTTCGTGGCGGGCAAGCTGGAGGCGTACTCCAACCAGGGCGCGTACGCAAGCCACGGCCACGGCATCGCCGCCAAGGGCGCGGGTGCCTACCGCCAGCTTTACCGCTGGAGAAACGCCTGCAAGGGCGACGCGTACACGGTCTATACCAACACCGCCGCCTCGGGCGCAATGCGCGGCTACGGCATCCCGCAAATCACCTTTGCGCTCGAGAGCCATGTGGACGACATCGCAAAGGCCCTGAACATGAATCCCGTGGCGCTTCGCAAGCTGAACATGATGGAGGTGGGCTACGTCGACCCCTTCTCCAAGAACGAAAATTATTTTGACAGCTTCAACCAGTGCATGGAAAAGGGCATGGCCTATATCGACTACAAGCGAAAGCTCAAGGAATACGCCGGGCAGACCGGCCCCGTGCGCCGCGGCGTGGGCATGGCGCTGTTCTGGTACAACACGGGCGTATGGCCAATTTCGCTTGAAAGCTCCTCCTGCCGCATGGTGTTGAATCAGGACGGCTCCATACAGCTCCAGCTCGCGGAGACGGAAATCGGCCAGGGGGCGGACACTGTCTTCGCGCAGATGGCGAGCGAAACGCTCTCCATTCCTTTTGAAAACGTGCATGTCATAAGCGCGCAGGATACGGACATCACGCCCTTTGGCACGGGCGCGTACGCCTCGCGCCAGACGTATGTGGCGGGCTTTTCCATCAAGCAGACGGCGCTGATGCTGCGCGATCGCATCCTCGACTACGCGCACCACATCACGCGCATGCCCGCAAGCTCCCTCGACCTTGTGGACGGCGAAATCGTCAACACGGCGGGCGGGCGTAAGCTGCTTTCCCTCAAGGATCTTGCCATGGAGGCGCTCTACTCCCTCGAGCGCAGCGAGCATATGAGCGCGGAGAGCACCTACCAGATCAAATCCAACGCCTATTCCTTTGGCTGCAGCTTTGCGGAGGTAGAGGTAGATATCCCGCTTTGCAAGGTGAACCTTTTGAACCTCGTCAACGTGCACGACTGCGGCAGGCTCATCAATCCCCAGCTCGCCGAGGCGCAGGTGCACGGCGGCATGAGCATGTCCATCGGCTTCGGCCTCTCTGAGCAGCTCCTCTACGACCCCAAAACGGGCAAGCCGCTAAACGACAACCTCCTAGACTACAAGCTCTCCACCACCATGGACCATCCGCACCTCGAGGCGCAGTTCGTGGAGAATTACGAGCCTACGAGCGCGTACGGCACCAAGGCGCTGGGCGAACCGCCCACCACCAGCCCTGCCGCGGCCATACGAAACGCCGTTTTACATGCGACGGGTGTTGCCATAGACGCGGCGCCGCTCAATCCCCACAGGCTCTTCGCGCGTTTTCGCGAAGAAGGCCTCGTTTAAGGAGGTATTGCCATGTACGATATGAAGGCTTTATATGAGGCGACGAGCGTTGGGCACGCCGTTGCCCTGCTTCTGGAACACCCGGAGGCAAAGATCATCGCGGGCGGAAGCGACGTGCTCGTGCAGATGCGTGAGGGGCGGCTTGCGGGCCGCGAGCTCGTGAGCATTTATAAGCTCGACGAGCTGCGCGGCGTTACGCTTGAGGCGGACGGCGCCATGCGCATACGCCCGGTGACGAGCTTTTCCCACATTGCAAAAGACCCCGTGGTCAACGCGCATGTGAAGGTGCTCGCCGAGGCCGTGGACAAGGTGGGCGGGCCGCAGGTACGTAACATCGGCACCATAGGCGGCAACATCTCAAACGGCGTGACGAGCGCGGACTCCGCCTCGACCCTTGTCGCCTACGATGCCATCGTGGAGGTCACGGGGCCGGAGGGTATCCGCCTCATCCCCATCGGCGAATGGTACACAGGCCCCGGAAAGGTCGCCCTCAGGCCCGCGGAGCTTTGCACGGCCATCCTCATCAAAAAGGAAAGCTACGAGGGCTACTTCGGCCACTACATCAAATACGCCATGCGAAACGCCATGGACATCGCCACGCTCGGCTGCTCCGTGAACGTGAAGCTTTCTCCCGATAAAAAGAGCATTGCGGACGCGCGCATCGCCTACGGCGTGGCGGGCCCCGTGCCCATGCGCGCGAAGAGCGCGGAAGCGGCGGCAAAGGGCAAGCCCGTATCGAACGAAACGGTGGAGGCTTTCGCCAAAGCCGCGCTCAACGACGTGAACCCAAGGACGAGTTGGCGCGCGACGAAGGAATTTCGTTTGCACCTCGTGGAGGAGCTTGCGCGGCGCGCCTTTATTGAATCCATCCGACTTGCGGGAGGTGAGCTCTGATGCCGCAGATGCAGCTTGTGAAATGCACCATCAACGGGCAGGAGACCGAAACCATGGTGGACGTGCGCGCGTCCCTCACGGACATGCTGCGCAACGATTACCGCCTGACCTCCGTTAAAAAAGGCTGCGAGGTGGGCGAGTGCGGCGCGTGCAACGTAATCATCGACGGGGAATGTTTCAACTCCTGCATCTACCTCGCCGTGTGGGCCGAGGGCAAGCATATCACCACGCTCGAGGGCCTCATGGGACCCAACGGCGAGCTGACGGACATCCAGCAGGCCTTCATCGACGAGGCGGCGGTACAGTGCGGCTTTTGTACGCCGGGCTTCATCATGACCGCGTGGGAAATACTTGAGAGCGGACGAGAATACACGCGCGAAGAGCTCAAAAAGCTCCTCGCGGGACACCTGTGCCGCTGCACGGGGTATGAAAACATCATTAACGCGGTGGAAAAAACCATGAAAAGGCGCCTTGCCAAGGCATAAAGGCAAAGGGACGGGATATGGAGCAGCTTCTTCCCCCGCGCGGCGCGCCGCGCTTCGATATGGCCCGCCGGGTGGAGAGGACGGCGTGGTACCTGCGCCCCGTCATCTGGCTTTTGACCTTCCCCCAGGTTCTTTTGCACAACACAAAAATCCAGAAAGAGGGCATGGCGGGCATAAAGCCCGCGTACCTTCTCTTGTGCAACCACAACGCGTTCTATGATTTTTCGGTGGCGGCGGTCGCTACCTTCCCGCACAGGGTCAACTATGTGGTCGCCATAGACGGCTTCATCGGGCGCGAGTGGCTCATGCGCAAGGTGGGCTGCATCTGCAAGCGTAAATTCACGAGCGACCTCGTGCTGGTACGCCAACTGAAGCGCGTCGTGGACAACGGGGGCATCGCCTGCGTTTACCCCGAGGCGCGCTACTCCCTCTGCGGCACCAACGCCGTGCTGCCCGATTCACTGGGCAAGCTCGTCAAGCTGCTGGGCGTCCCCGTGGTCACGCTCATCACGCGCGGGCACCACGTCAATTCCCCGTTCTGGAACCTCAAAAAACGCGGCAACCGCACGGAGGCAAAGCTCTCCCTCACGCTCACAAAAGACGAAATCGCGGCGCTCTCCACCGAGGCCATCAACGCCATGATCAACGACGCTTTTGTTTACGACGACTTTGCCTGGCAAAAGGAAAGCCATGTGCGCGTGCGCATGAAGGGCCGCGCCGAGGGCTTGCACAAGGTATTATACCAATGCCCCGCCTGCAAAACCGAATACCGCATGGGCAGCGCGGAGAATGAAATCTTCTGCACGCACTGCCTCAAGCGCTGGAGCATGGACGAGTACGGCGCGCTCCACGCAACGGAGGGCAAAACCGAATTTTCCCACATACCGGATTGGTACGAGTGGGAGCGCGCGAACGTCGCCGCCGAAATCGCCGCGGGCGTATACCGCTTTGAGAGCGCGGCGCATGTGGATTCCCTGCCAAACAGCAAGCGCTTCATCCACCTCGGCGCGGGTAAGCTCACGCACGACATCACAGGCTTTACCCTTGCAGGCGAATACGAGGGCGAGGCGTACGCGCATCATTGGGATGCCGCGGCGCTCTATTCCTGCCACATCGAATATGAATATCTGGGCAAATACGGGGACTGCGTGGACCTCAACACGCTTGCGGACACGCTCTATATCTACCCCGAGGGAGAGGATTTTTCCGTCACCAAGCTCGCGCTCGCCACGGAGGAATTGTACCGCCGCCACAACCCCAAGGCGTAAACAAACTTTAACGAATTCTCAAGGCGGTGTCATATGCCGCCCGCATGCGCTATAATATTCAACAGAATTCCCGAAAAAAGGAGCTTCATATGTGCGGAATCGTCGGCTACATAGGCGACAAGCAGGCTGCCCCCCTTTTGTTAAAGGGGCTTGAAAAGCTCGAATACCGCGGCTATGACTCGGCGGGCCTCGCCGTGGTGGACGAAGCGGCGGGCGAAATCGACGTGAAAAAGGCGCGGGGCCGCCTCATCGCGCTGGAGGAAATGACGCAATACGGCGCAATCATACCCGGCACGCTGGGCATCGGCCACACGCGCTGGGCCACCCACGGGGAACCCAACGACGTCAACTCCCACCCGCACCTCTCGCTTTCCGGCCGCGTGGCGCTCGTACACAACGGCATCATTGAAAATTACGCGGAGCTTCGCGCCTACCTCGTTGAAAAGGGCTATGCCTTCGTTTCCGATACGGACACCGAGGTCGTGGTGCAGCTCATCGACCATTATTATCAGGACGACCCCGTGGCCGCTGTGCGGCGCGCCGCGGAGCAGCTGCGCGGCTCTTTCGCGCTTGGCATCGTATTCCGTGACCAGCCGGAGCTTTTCGTCGCCCTCAGGAAGGATAGCCCGCTCATCGTGGGGCTGGGCGAAAGGGAAAACTTCATCGCCTCGGACGTGCCGGCGCTGCTCGCGCACACGCGGCGCGTCATACGCCTGGGCGAGCGGGAAATGGCCGTGCTCGCCCGCGATTCGGTCACGATCTACGACCATTTCGGCGTGCTGCTCGCGCCTGAGGTGCTCGAGATCACATGGGATGCGGCGAGCGCCGAAAAGGGCGGATACGAGCATTTCATGTTGAAGGAAATCATGGAGCAGCCGGAGGCCGTGCGCCGCACCGTCGCCCCCCGCGTCAGGGAGGACGCAAGCATCGACCTCGGCCTAACCCATCTTACGGACGAGGCGCTGCGCAATATATCGCGCATATGGATTGTGGCGTGCGGTTCCTCCTACCATGTGGGCATGGTGGCGCGCTACGGTATTGAGCGCATGGCGCGCGTGCCCGTGAGTGTGGCGCTTGCCTCGGAATTTCGCTATGACGACCCCATGATCGGCGCGGATACGCTGGTGATCATCATCAGCCAGAGCGGGGAGACCATCGACACGCTCTTTGCCCTGCGCGAAGCCAAGGAGCGCGGCGCAAAGGTTTTATCCATCGTCAACGTCGTGGGCTCGAGCATTGCGGTGGAAAGCACAGACGTGCTCTATACCTGGGCGGGGCCGGAAATCGCCGTGGCCACCACAAAGGCGTACAGCACGCAGCTTGCCCTGATGCAGCTTTTCACCATACGCCTCGCGCAGGTGCGCGGCCATATCAGCGCGGACGCGGCAAGGGCGGAAGTGCAGCTTCTGCTCGCCATGCCGGATAAAATTGCGGCGCTCCTCTCGGATACGTCGCAGATGCAATACCTCGCCTCGCTCTATTTCAACCAGCGGGATATCTTCTTCATGGGGCGCAACCTCGACTACGCGCTCGCGCTCGAAGGCTCCCTCAAATTGAAGGAGATTTCCTACATCCACTCCGAGGCGTACGCCGCGGGGGAATTGAAGCACGGCACCATCTCCCTCATCGAGCGGGGCACGCTCGTCATCGCCCTGTGCACGGGGGCCGCGCTGCATGAAAAGATGGTGAGCAACATCCGCGAGGTCAAGGCGCGCGGGGCGACGGTCATCGCCCTCACCGCAAAGCCCATCCCCATCGACCCGGGCACCTCCGGCAACCCCGACCACATCATAGAACTGCCCGATTGCGGGGAGCTTTGCGCGCCCTCGCTTTCCATCATACCGCTGCAGCTTTTCGCCTACTATATGGCCCTTTTAAAGGGCTGCGACATCGACAAGCCGAGGAATCTCGCCAAGAGCGTGACGGTGGAATAACCGCCTCCGGCGGCTATTCCAGCTAATAACGAACAGTGAATAGGTACCAAAAGAAGGGATTCCGCTTTGCGGAATCCCCACTTGTTGTAGTTATTCGTTATTCACCGTTAGTTATTCACTGATAATTGACAATATAATTGTCAATTATCCCGCGTAGGGCAATTGCGAGAACAAATCGTATTCGTTTACGCCGTTTATGGTATAGAACCAATCGTCTGCCGCGAAGTCGACGTAAACGGTGCCGAGCGTACCGTCCTCGGTGACGAAATGGACGTAGGTCTTGCCATCCGTATCCACGGGCACAAGCTTCGTGCCCACAGGGAGGGTGGTTTCACCTGTCTGCCCGTCAAGCGTAACGGGGAATTCGGCGCTTGTCACCATGCAGCCGTACTCCCAGAAACCGTCGGCCGAAAAATCCACGACGCGGTTGACCCACACGCTGTCGGACACGCGCTCGAGGGCAAAGGCCGTTTCGCTCATTTTATACTGCGTGGCGCACCACCAAGAACCCAGTATATCCACTGTGTCGCCCACGGTGATGACATCGCCTTCTATTTTTTCCACCATGCCGGAAATCGTGGGCAGCGTATATTCGGGCTGCTCGTCATACGGGTAGGACGCTTCGGCGGCGTAGATATCATTGTAGGTATCGTTCCCGTCGTAGCGGAACACCCACGTGGCGTAATCGCTGGACATCACGTCGCCGCTGATGAACAGCTCCACAAGTCCGTCCTTGTCGATATCGTAGGCCAGCGCCACTTCGGGCGGCGCGTAGGGCAGCTGCAGCGTGGCGTAAGCTTCACCTCCCCCGTCGGAGGCAATTTTCATGGTGATATATTCCCCGTATCCATCCTCGCTCTCGGTCAGCTCGAAGGAGACATGCTCCAGCTTGCCGTCGCCGTTGAGGTCCATGTCAAGCGTACCCGATTCGGCAAAATCGACGGGGGCCGCGTCCGGCGTGCTCCCATCGGGCGTGACGGTCGGACTCGGGAGCGCGGTTTGGGTCTCCTCCGGGCTCTGCGCGGGCGTGTTTTCCCCCGGCGTACCGGTGGCGCTGCCGTCAAGATCTTCTAAGTATTCGCACGCGCAAAGGGAAAGCGCCAGCGCGGCGCAAAGCAATATAGCAAACAGTTTTTTCATAATATTAGATGCCCTCTCTATGTCGGCCGGAAAACCGGCGCATCGTCCTTACATAATAAAACGCCGCATCCCCAAAAAGGGTTGCGGCGGCGCGGCCGCGCTAGCTGATGACGCCCGCGTCGTAGGCCGGCACAACATCCGTGATGTCCTGACGGAAGCAGTACTTCACGTCCTCCTCAAAGCCCAGCTTCACAAGGCGCGCGTAATGCTCCGTCACGGAAAGGTCGGCGCGGCCCTCGCGCCAGTCCGCGTAGAGCATGCAGCAGACCATGGTGAAATCCGTCGCCTCCATGGGCTTGCCGGAAAGCCCGTTCATCGCCTCGGCGATGGCGCCCGCGGCACAAAGGTCGTCCGCGGAAATGCGGCCGTTCGTGCCCGCGCAGACGATGAGCACGTCGTCGCCCAACTCAAGCGCGCGCCTCGCGACCGCGGTGCGGTTGATGAGCCCGCCGATGAGCACGGTTTTGGCGCTGCTCACGCCGTTGATGGCCACGGTGCCGTTGGTGGTGCTTAAGATCACCTGTTTGCCGCCGACCGCTTCACGGCTGAATTCCGCGGGGGAATTGCCCAGCGCGAAGTCGGGCAGGCGGACCCCGCCGCGCTCTCCCGCGAGAACGCAGTCCCTCACGCCCAGGCGCATCGCCAGCGCCGCCGCCTCGCCGGGGTCGGCCGCGGGCACGATGCGCTGCGCGCCGTTCATGATCGCGGTGATGATGCTCGAGGATGCCCGAAGCACGTCCACGACGATGACGGTATAGTTTGAAAGATGGCTCGCAAGTATCCTGCTGTAAAGCGGTATCGTATCGATTTTCACATGAAGCTCCTTCCGGACGGCGCGTTTTCGCCGCCCCCTACAGATGTTATTTTAGCAAATCGCAGGCTAATTTGCAAACATGGCGCGGGTGAAGAGCAGCGCCAGCGCCGCGCCCAGAAGCGAGCAAATCAGCGCGACGGGAATGGTCGCGCGCGTTTTTTTCACGCCCACGGAGCCGAAATAGAGCGCCACGGTGTAAAAGATGGTCTCGGTGGAGCCAAGCATGATGCTCGCGGCGATTCCGAGGAAGCTGTCCGCGCCGTAAGAATCAAACACGTCCTTTAAAAGGGACATTGCGGCGTTGCCCGAAAACGGACGCAGCACCATCATGGGCGCAAGCTCCGGCGGCATGCCCACGGTCTCGAGCGCGGGGGAGATGAAGCCGATGAACGCGTCGAGCGCGCCCGAGGCGCGCAGCACGCGAAGGGCGATGAGCATGGCCGCGATGCAGGGCAGTATGCGCGCGAGCAAAGGCAGCCCTTCCCGCGCGCCCTGCACGAAAGCGTCGTATACATCGATGCGGCGGATGAGCGCAAAGAGGAGGAGCACTGCGATGAGCGCGGGCATGAGCCAGTTCATTTCCCGCGTCCTTTATTATATGGAAAGAGTTTGCAGGAGAGCTTCATCAGCGCGGCCGCCAGGGCAAAGCAGATCACGGAGGAGACGAATGTGGGCAGCACGATGGAGTAAATATCCGCAGACCCCGCCGCCGCGCGAAGCGCGAGCACGCCCGCGGGTATGATTTCAATGGCGGTGGAGTTGAGCGCGAGGAACATGCACATGCCGTCCGTCGCGACATCGCTCTTGCCGGAGGCTTCGCTCATCTCGCGCATGGCCTCAAGGCCAAAGGGCGTCGCCGCGCTGCCCGCGCCAAAAAAATTTGCGGCGAGGTTGAGCGTGATGGGCGCGATGGCGTTTTCTGAATTCGGGAAAAGATAGGAAAGGGGCTTCTGCGCCCTTTTGGCGAGCTTTTCAATGAGCCCCGCGGCTTTGGCGACGTTCATGAGCCCCATCCAGAGGAGGTACGCGCCCGCGAGCGTGACGCAGAGCGTCACCGCCTCGCCCGCGCCCTCCGTCATGGCTGTGGCGACTGCGTCGGCGCGGCCCGCGGCGATGCCCCATACGAGGCCCACGATCATCATGCCTGCCCAGATATAGTTCATCATGGGGTAAATGTATGCGAAAACGCGCCCGAACTTGCCTCGCCTCCGGCGCGCCGGCGCGACAATTTACAAATTAAAACTTGGGTATAACCACTTTTAAGGGATGCGCTGCCCGTTGACAATCCCAATAATATTAAGGATAATAGTGTGGAATTCCACTTGAAAGGACGTGAAGGCAATGGAGGAGCTCGTTTCATCCCCAAAGAATTTTATCGAGGAGTTCATCGAGCAGGATATTGCCGAAAAAAAACTCACGCACATACGCACGCGCTTTCCGCCCGAGCCCAACGGCTACCTGCACATCGGCCACGCGAAGGCGCTCTTCATCGACTTTTTCATGGCGGAAAAGTTCGGCGGCACGTGCAATTTGCGCTATGACGACACCAACCCCGCCAAGGAGGATGTCGAGTATGTCGACGCCATCGAGTACGACATCAAGTGGCTGGGCTTCCATTGGGATAAGCTGTGCTTCGGCAGCGATTATTTCGACCAGTGCTTTGAGCTTGCGGTGAAGCTCATCAAAAAGGGTCTGGCCTATGTGGACGACCTTTCCCGCGACGAGGTGCGCGACTACCGCGGCACGCTCACCGAACCCGGCAAAAATTCCCCCTACCGCAAGCGGAGCGCCGAGGAGAACCTCGACCTCTTCTATCGCATGCGGGACGGGGAATTTGAGGACGGCGCGCGTACCCTGCGCGCCAAGATAGACATGGCCTCGCCCAACATCAACATGCGCGACCCCGCCATATACAGGATACGCCACTTCACCCACCACCACACGGGGGACAAGTGGTGCATCTACCCGATGTACGATTTTGCGCACCCCATACAGGACGCCATAGAGGGCGTGACGCACTCGCTCTGCTCGCTCGAGTATGAGGCGCACCGGCCGCTTTACGACTGGGTCATCGAGCATTGCGATTTTCCCGAGCCCAAGCCCCGCCAGATCGAGTTCGCGCGGCTCAACCTCACCAACACCATCATGAGCAAGCGCTATTTGCGAAGGCTCGTGGAGGAAAACTATGTTTCCGGCTGGGACGACCCGCGCATGCCCACGCTGTGCGGCCTGCGCCGCCGCGGGTACACGCCCGAGGCGATACGCGACTTCCTCAACCGCGCGGGCATCGCCAAGGCCGATTCCGTCGTGGACACGGCCATGCTCGAGCATTGTTTGCGCGAAGACCTCAACGCAAGGGCATACCGCATGAACGCCGTATTGGACCCCATCCGCCTCGTGGTGGAGAACATGGGAGAAAACGAGTTCCACGAGGTGGAGTTTGAAAACCTGCCGGAACGTCCTGAAGCGGGCACGCGCCGCGCGCGCTTCGCGCGCGAGCTTTTCATTGAGCGCGAGGACTTTGCCATCAACCCGCCCGGCAAGTTCTTCCGCCTCAAGCCCGGCGGCGAGGTGCGCCTCAAGGGGGCGTACATCGTGGCCTGCACGCGCTATGAAACGGATGAGGCGGGCAACGTCACCACGGTTTACTGCACCTATGACCCGGAAACGAAGTCCGGCATGAGCGAGCGCAAGGTGAAGGGCACCCTGCACTGGCTTGCCCGCGCGGACGCCGTGCCCGCGGAATTCCGCCTTTACGAACCGCTGCTTGTGGACGAAACCGAGGACGACGAGCGCGACTTTGTGGAACGCCTCAACCCGGATTCGCTCAAAGTGCTGCGCGGCTATGTGGAGCCAGCACTCGCCGAAGCTTCGCCCGGGGAACGCTTCCAGTTCATCCGCACGGGGTATTTCGCGGCCGACCTCGAGCACACCAGGGACACGCCCGTGTTCAACCGCGCGGTGGGGCTCAAGGACAGCTTTAAGCCAGCTAATAACTAACAGTGAATAGTGAATAACTAGTTTATTGTGGGGTGAAAGCCATGACCATCAGAACCAGATTCGCGCCAAGCCCTACGGGGTACATGCACCTTGGCGGCATGCGCACGGCGCTCTATACCTACCTGTTCACGCGTCAAAACAAGGGCGTGTTTATCCTTCGCATCGAGGATACCGACCAGAACCGCTATGTGGAGGGGGCGACGGACGTCATCTACCGCACGCTCAAGGGCATCGGCCTTGACTGGGACGAGGGTCCCGACGTGGGCGGCGCTTACGGCCCCTATGTGCAAAGCGAAAGGAAGGACATGTACCTGCCCTACGCCAAGGCGCTTGTGGAAAAAGGCGGCGCATATTACTGCTTTTGCACCAACGAGGAGCTGGACGCGCGGCGCGAAGAAGCCGCGGCGAAGGGCGA
The DNA here is from genome assembly GCA_023393045.1 of Bacillota bacterium. GTDB lineage: Bacteria > Bacillota > Clostridia > Christensenellales > CAG-138 > Phil1. The sequence goes on from JAEWMV010000154.1 coordinate 38,202, forward strand.
AACCTATAAATACGACAAGCACTGCCTGCACCTTTCCAAAGAGGAGATTCAGGCGAAGCTCGACGCGGGCACGCCCTATGTGATCCGCCAGAACGTGCCGCTTGCGGGCGAGGCGTCCTTTGACGACCTCATCTACGGGCACATCAAGGTGGACTGCGCCGATCTGGACGATCAGGTGCTCATCAAGGCGGACGGCATGCCCACCTATAATTTTGCAAACGTGGTGGACGACCACACCATGGCCATCACCCACGTGATGCGGGGCAACGAGTACCTCGCCTCCACGCCGAAGTACAACCTCCTCTACGAGGCGTTCGGCTGGGATAAGCCCGTGTACATCCATCTGACCAATATCATGCGGGACGCGACGCACAAGCTCTCTAAGCGCACAGGGGACGCCTATTACGAGGACTACATCGCCAAGGGGTACCTCAAGGAGGCGATCCTCAACTATGTGGCGCTGCTGGGCTGGAATCCGGGGGACGAGCGGGAGTTCTTCACGCTCCCCGAGCTCGTCGATGCGTTCTCCATAGAGGGCTTGAGCAAGTCCCCGGCGATATTCGACGTCGCCAAGCTCACCTGGATGAACGCGGAGTATATCCGGCGACTCACGCCGGAGGAGTATAGCGCGCACGCGCTTGCGTGGTATGAGAAGGCGGGCGTCGCGCACATGGATAAGGACGTGCTCTGCCGCATACTGCAGCCGCGCACGGAGGTGTTTTGTGCGCTGCCGGAGACGGTGGACTTCCTCGTAAAGCTCGACGAAGACTATGACATTGAGTTTTTCACCAACAAGAAGTCCAAGACGGATGTTGAGGTGTCTCTCGCCGTGCTGGGTGATGTGATCCCCGCGCTCAGCGCACTCCCCGCATGGACGGAGGAGGCGCTGCACGGCACGCTCATCGGCATGGCGGAAAAGAAGGGAATGAAGAACGGCACGCTGCTCTGGCCGGTGCGCATCGCGCTCTCGGGCAGGCAGGTCACGCCGGGCGGCGCAATCGAAATCGCGTACCTCTTAGGCCGTGAGGAAGCGCTTCGAAGGCTGGCGCTCGGGCGAAGTAAGCTCAGCAAAAACTAAAAACGGCGCGAAACTGGCCGGGACGGGAGGCAGATCATGACAGAAAAGCAGCTTCTCGATATGTGGCGCTTCGAGGAGGAATTCCCCTTCGGGGGATGGGATTTTTCGCATCTGGACGGCCGGTGGGAGGAGGAGACCCTCCCCTGGGATTATGACGCAATCGTGCGGCGGCACCTTCGGCCGGAGCATGTGATACTGGACATGGACACGGGCGGCGGCGAGTATCTTCTCTCGCTCCGGCACCCGTATGAGCAGACGGCGGCGACGGAATCCTACCCGCCCAATTTCGAGCTGTGCCAAAATGAGCTGGAGCCGCTTGGCGTCACCATCGCCCGCTGCGACCCCGAACGCGAGCGGTTGCCTTTTGAAAACAATTCCTTTGATCTCGTGATGAACCGCCACGGCGCGTACCGCGCCGTGGAGATCATGCGGGTTTTGAAGTCCGGCGGCGTTTTCATCACGGAGCAGGTGGGCGGGCGCAACAACATGCTGCTCTCCACGCGGCTGCTGCCGGATTACGCGCCGCTCTACCCCGCGCACGACCTCGCGCACGAGCGCGCGCGCTTTGAGGCGGCGGGCTTTGAATTGCTTGAAACCAAGGAATATTTTCCAAACGTGCGCTTTTTCGACATCGGCGCGCTCGTTTACTTCGCGCGCATCATCCAATGGGAATTCCCCGGCTTTGGCGTGGATGCCTGCCGCGCGGAACTGCTTTCTCTGCAGCGCGAGATCCAGGAGCGCGGCGAGGTGAAAAGCCTCGAGCACCGCTTCCTCATCGTCGCCCGCAAACCGAAAAAATGAGGCAAGCCGGACTTGCATTGAAATTGCGCAATGTGTTATAATATAGCGCTAACGTACTTCTTGCGCCGCCCAGGAAGCGGCGCCATCAGACCATAAGGAGGTGAAATGCGTGAACAAATACGAAGCTATGTATGTGATCGCGCCCGAACTCGAAGAGGAAGCCGTCAAGGCTCTGATCGAGAAGTTTTCGGGCATTATTACCGCCAACGGCGGTGAGATCGGCAGCGTGGACGAATGGGGCAAGCGCCGTCTTGCGTACCCCATCGACTACAAGACCGAAGGTTACTATGTGCTGCTTACGTTCGCGGGTGCGCCCGAGCTCCCCAAGGAGCTGGAGCGTAACTTCAACAACGATGAGAATCTCATCCGTTATCTCGTCGTGCGCAAGGAAGCGTAAGCGCTCGTTCAAGGAAAGGTTGGTAATGGGATGAACAAGGTGTTTTTAATCGGCAACCTGACCAAGGACCCCGATGTCCGCACGACCGCGGGCGGCACGAGCGTGTGCACGTTCCGCATCGCGGTGACGCGCCGTTTTCAGAATCAGCAGGGCGAGCGCGTGTCGGACTTTTTCGATGTTGTGGCTTGGCGTCAGCTCGCGGACCTCTGCGGGCGTTATCTCGCCAAGGGCCGCAAGGTCGCGGTCGTGGGCGAGCTGCAAACGCGTTCCTACGAGGCCAAGGACGGCACCAAGCGCTACGTTACCGAGATTGTCGCGGACGAGATCGAATTCCTCTCGCCGCGTGAGGGCAGGGAAAGCACGGGCCAGGGCGGCGATTACGCGCGTCCGGAACCCGCGCAGCAGAATGCCCCGGAAGGATTCATCGACATCGAGGACGACCAGCTCCCCTTCTGAGCGTCGTTCCGGTGAACTTATGAAAGGAGATTTCTCATCATGGAAGAGCGTAAGATGAGACCCCGTCCGCGCAAGGGCAGGCGCAAAGTCTGCGGTTTCTGCGTTGACAAGGTTGAGCATATCGATTATAAGGACGTGCCGAGGCTGAGGAAATTCACCACTGAGAGCGGCAAAATCATGCCGCGCAGGATGAGCGGCGTTTGCGCCAAGCATCAGCGCGAGCTCGCCATCGCCATCAAGCGCGCGCGTCAGGTCGCCCTGATGCCCTACGTTTCGGACTAAGGCGAACAAACCACCCCGAAGAACGTTAGTCGGAGCCGCAGTACGGCTCCGTTTTTTATTCCATAGGGGGAATAGAAAAGGGACGGCCACGGCCGTCCCTTTTGATGCATGAGTGATTGGGCTTATTTCTCCTTTTTGCGGGCGACAAACGCGACGCCAAGCGAGGAGAGCACTGCGAGAGCTCCCGCGATGCCGCTCCAGTCGAACGCACCGGTCTGGGGCGCGCCGAGCGGGATTTCCACCTCCTGGTTGAAGCTCGCCTGGACAGAGAGCGTGTAGACCGGGATTTCCTCGATGAAGGGATCTCCCTCTTCGGGGGTCACAACCCTATAAATGAAGGATTCGGTCGCGCTGCCCCAGTCGAGGGCGCCGGGCGTCCAGCCGAGGAATTCATAGCCGGCAAGGTAC
>JAEWMV010000184.1 GCA_023393045.1 Bacillota bacterium
CCCGATACGTTCGACTGTTCCGGCCTCATCTACTACTGCCTGCGCGCGGTGGGCGTGAGCACGGGTCGATATTCTGCCTCCGGCTTCTCGCAGGTGAGCTCATGGACGACGGTGTACGGCAAGGAGAACCTCAGGCCCGGCGACCTGCTCTTCTACAAGAGCGACGGCAGCTCCAGCACCTATGTCACCCACGTTGCGATATGGCTCGGCGGCAATCAGCTCCTGCACGCCTCGACGAGCGCAGGGCAGATCTGCATCGCCTCGTGGGGTTCCTGGTCCGCAAACAACTTCCTTTTTGCAAAAAGGGTGTTCGACTGATTTTAGAAAGCAGAATTTGCGCGCGGCTTCCGGTTCGTTCCGGAGGCCGCTTTTTATTAAGACGAAAAGACCCCTGCGTCATGGCGGAGGTCTTTTCCGAAAGGTTGTTTTTTCCGTTTGCCCACGGAAGCTTTTACGGCGGGGAGACCGCCGGATTTTACATGATCATCCTTCTGTATTTCGCGGCAAGCGCCTCGAGCGCCTCAAAGAACGCCACCGCCTCGCGCTTATCGAACCTTTGCGAGGACTGGGCGCGCACTTCCTTATCCCGGTACGGGTCAAACGCGGGGATGCCGTCCGCCTCGAGCTCGAGTATGATTTCCCTTACCAGCGCGGGGTCGCTCTTGACGACCGCGCGGTATTTATTCTGATAGCGCAGCATTTTGCGCGTATCGCCCGCGCCCAGGCTCAGCGTGCACGCACGCACGCTCATGCCGCGCGCCTGCGCGGAGAGGACGGAGCGCATAAGCTGGCGCACCTCGTCATCCGTAAAGGGCACGAATGCCGCGCTGTGGAATGCGGCGCTCTCACACGCGCCTTCCTTCACGCGCGCGTAATAATAATTCCTGATGCTGTTGGGCTTGCGCCCCGTCTGCATCGCCACGTCGTCGAACACGCTCTTGAGCGGCTGGCCACGTTCCCTCGCCTTCTTTGCGCGCTCGAAAAGGAGCTCTTCCTCGGTCTCGCTCCAGCCCGGACGGGCCGTGCGTTCCATCCTCAATATCTCCATATGCTCAGACCCCCTGTTGGATTTTACAGATATTGTTTCCAACCGTTGCAATAATATACCTATTCATAAAAATGTGAAAAAATAAGCGCCCCCGCCGCGGGAGCGCCTATATGGTCGAATTTATGCTGCTTTTATTTTGCAACAGCATTTTCCGGCGCAGCGCGTGCCTAACCCAGCCCCATCAGAAAGCGATAGAGCGGCCCCATGAGCGCAAACGCCTCCTTCGTTTCGACAAATATTTCCCGGGAAAAGGTTTTTTCGATGTTTTTCGAGAAAAAGCACCAGCTCAGGCCCTTGCGGTTGACATAGGGCTTGAGCGCTTCCGGCGCGGCGGGGAACCTGTCCCTTTTGAACGGCTCGCCCTGCAGCGCAAAACCTTTTTTAAGGAGCGGCTCGGACAGGTCGAGGAACTGCTGCGGCTTGGCGAGCATCCGCTCGCGGAAGGGCTTCATGAGCGCGGGATTCGCGTCGTACATGCCCATGCCATAGCCGTAGCCGCCGGGCTCTATTTCAAAATAAACGCAGAAGCTCTCGCTCGTGCGCGCCTCGGCGGGCTTGAAGCCAATCCATCCGTGGTCGCGATACGGCAGCTTGTTCTTGGAAAAGCGCGTGTCCCTGTTCATGCGCGAGACGAGCACGCCCATCCTTGTGTCGAACTCCGGATTCATCTCCAGCGCGGAGGGAATCAGCTCGTTTGCGAGCGCGCGCATGGGCTGCTGCACGACAATGCGGCAACGCTCCCGATTGGCGTCGAAAAACGCCTTTTCGTTGTTGAAGCCGAGTTCCAGAAAGAATTTGAACGTGTCCGGCGTGAAGCCGGTGAATTTCTGCGGGGTCTGCATGGTTCTCTCCTTGGTGGATCTGGTATATTTTCATGCGGATGATATCCGCCTTACCATTATATCACGGCGATGGGCGAACGGGTATGGGCACGACGGATTTCATCTCCTCCGCGTAAACGAAAAGCAAGCAAACGCCCGCTAATGCGGGCGTTTTTCGTCACAGCAACCATCCATTCCCAAAGTCATCTCTCCTCACGGAAGTAGGCCAGGCCGAGGCTGGTCGGGGGCTGATCCTCCTTCTTGTGACGCAGGGACACCACGATGAGCACGACGATGGTGACCGCGTAGGGCAGCATTTTAAAGAGCTCCTGCGTGCTGCGGGTGAGGCCGGGGATGTAGTAATACAGCCAGAAGAGCGCGCCGAAGAGGTACGCGCCCCAAATGGCGCGCGTGGGCTTCCACGTGGCGAAGATGACGAGCGCCACGGCGAGCCAGCCGAGACCCTCTATGCTGCCGTCCGTCGACCAGGTGCCCTTGATGTAATCGAGCGTATAGAACAAACCGCCAAAGCCCGATATGCCCGCGCCGATGCAGGTGGCGAAATACTTATACTTGGTGACGTTGATGCCCGCGGCGTCCGCCGTGGCGGGGTTTTCGCCCACGGCGCGCAGATTGAGCCCCACGCTGGTGCGGTTGATGAACCAGCTCACGAATATGGCCGTGATGAGCGCGAGATATACGAGGAAGCCGTAGGAAAAGAAGATCTTGCCGATTGCGCCCGTTTCCGTCGAAAGGAACGGGACGGTCGCGCGAAACGCGCCGCTTGTGAGCGCAACGGAAATCTGGCCCGCGCCGCCCGCCATTTTGTTGAGCGAGCCGCCAAAGAGGTTGGCCACGCCGCCGCCGAAGATGGTGAGCGTGAGACCCGTGACGTTCTGGTTGGCGCGAAGCGTGATGGTCAAAAGCGAATAGATCAGCCCGCCCGCCATCGCCACGAGGAAGGATGCGGCAAGCGTGATGAGCACCGCGATGACGGCGTTGGGGTTTGTTGCGTTGTTTTCATAAATAAAGGAGGCGATAAGACCCGCGATGCCGCCCAGATACATCACGCCCGGCACGCCGAGGTTGAGGTTGCCCGACTTTTCGGCGAGTATCTCGCCCGTCGCCCCGAAGAGGATGACCGTGCCGAAGGCGACGGCCGCCTGAATCAATGAGATAAGCTGCGTCATTTGCCGTCCTCCTTAGTCCTGCCGCGCAAGCGCACCTTGAAATTGATAAAAAACTCGCTGCCGAGTATGAAGAAGAGGATGATGCCGATGATCATCTCGGATACGAAGTCGTTGAGGTCGAACTGGGAGGCGATCTGGATTGCGCCCTTGTCGAGGAACACCAGAAGCCCCGAGAAGAGGATCATCACGAACGTGTTGAATTTGGAGAGCCACGCCACGATGATGGCCACGAACCCCTTGCCGCCCGCCGTGCCGGTTGAGATGGTGTGCCCCGCGCCCGCCACCGCGATGAAGCCCGCCACGCCGCAGATTGCGCCCGAGAGGAGCATGGTGCGGATGATGACCTTTTTGACGTTGATGGCGGCATAGCGCGCGGTGTTCTCGCTCTCGCCCACGACGGCGATCTCATAGCCGTGCTTGCTGTAGCGCAGGTAAAGGTACATGATGACGGCGAGCGCCATCACGATGATGACGTTGAGCAGATACATCTGCCCGAATATGGCCGGGAACCAGCCCGCCTTGGAGATCTGGTTGATGATGCCCACCGTGTTGGAGCCGTACGGATTTTCCCACAGGGCGACGAAATACGAGGTGAGCTGTATGGCGATATAGTTCATCATC
>JAEWMV010000197.1 GCA_023393045.1 Bacillota bacterium
TTCATGGAAATAACTGACATAAAAAAACCTCCTCGTTTTTTTCCACCCCGCGCATCAACCTCCGAAGGAAGCTCATAATGAGCACGAGCCTTAGAGTCCGCGCGGGTGCGTAGTTTGAATCTTTACGCGGGCGCGCCATTCCATGCCGGTACGCCACCGTGAATTATATCAGGCGAATGCTTGGATTGCAACAGTTTTATGCGCGCTTCGTGCCCGGTTTTGAGGGCGGCATAAAACTTTTCCGCTTGATATTTTTTCTATGCTTGGGTATAATGTTGTAAATCGAATACGGCAAAGGCATTGACGGGGAAGAGTATATTCTTTCCGAAGCGAAGAGAGGGAGCGGCCGGTGTAAGCTCCCGTGAGGAAAGTATGGAAAGTAGCCTCTGAGCTGTGAACCGAACAGGGAGTAATCCCTCAGTAGGCTTCAACGGATTTTCCACCGTGACAGGGAAAGCGATGTCGGATGGCTAGAGTCGTCTCGCATCGTCAAAGCGCAGAGGAAATCCTCTGAATTTGGGTGGTACCGCGGACAATGATGTGCGTCCCAAGCAACATGAACATGTTGCTTGGGTTTTTTATTGTATTCGATTCAATTTTGATTTGGAGGATTCGCCGTGGATAAGCATTATGATTTCAGAAAAATCGAAAAGCAAATGCAGCAATTCTGGGTGCAGGAGCAAATCTACCGTTTTGAAAAAAGCGAGGATGCAGAGCTATATGCCATTGACACGCCGCCGCCGACGGTCAGCGGGAGCCTGCACATCGGGCATCTGTTTTCCTATACGCAGGCTGAAATCATTGCCCGTTTTCGCCGCATGCAGGGCTATAACGTGTTTTATCCGTTTGGCTTTGACGACAACGGGTTGCCGACCGAGCGGCTTGTCGAGCGCGAGGAGGGCATACGCGCCAATACCTTGCCACGCAGTGCGTTCATAGAAAAATGCCAGAGCACCATAACAAAATATGAAAACGAGTTTAAGTCGCTCTGGATGTCCCTCGGCTTTTCGGTGGACTGGTCGGCGCAATATCAGACCATCAGCCCGCAAGTGCGTAAAATCTCGCAGGAGTTATTTTTAGAGCTTGTAAAAATGGGCAAGGCATATGCGAAGGAATCGCCGGTTTTGTGGTGCACCGAGTGTCAGACGTCAATCGCGCAGGCCGAACTGAACACGGCGGACGCGCAAAGCACATTTTGCTATGTGCCTTTCATGGTCGGGGGGAAACCGCTTGCAGTGGCCACCACGCGCCCCGAGCTTCTTTACGGTTGCGTCTGCCTGTTCGTCAACCCCGCCGACGAGCGCTATCGGCAATATATCGGAGGCTCGGCGCTTGTCCCGCTCTATGATTATGAAATCCCTATCCTGTCGGATGAAAAAGTCGACATCGACAAAGGCACCGGCGCGGTGATGTGCGCCACGTTTGGTGACAGCACGGACGCCGAGTGGTTCACACAATATCAGCTGCCATATCGCAAGGTGATTTTGCCGGACGGCCGCATCGCATCGGACGTTCCCTTCATTGGCGGGCTGAAAGTTCAGGCCGCAAGGAAAGAGATTATACGGTTACTCGAGGAAAAGGGATTGCTGTTGAAATGCGAAAGCGTCACTCATATGGTGGGGACGCATGAGCGCTGCAGCAGCGAGGTTGAAATCATACCCTCGCGGCAATGGTATATCGATATCATCAGCGAAAAAGACAGATTTCTTAAAGCGGCGGACGAAATCAACTGGTATCCCGCGGACATGAAAAACCGTTATATCGCCTGGGTGGAAAACGTGAAATGGGACTGGTGCATTTCCCGCCAGCGGTACTTCGGCGTTCCGTTTCCCGTTTGGTACTGCAAAAAGTGCGCAAAACCTGTTTTCGCATCGCCGGAACAGCTGCCCGTTAACCCGCTTGAAACAAAATATAACGGTGTTTGTGAATGCGGTTGCGCGGAGTTCGTGCCCGAAAGCGCGGTTTTCGACACATGGGCAACATCGAGCGTCACGCCGCAGATCAACGAACGGCTGGGGCTCAAGCTCACGCCGATGGGCATGCGCACTCAAGCGCATGAAATCATCCGCACATGGACTTTTTATACGATTGTCCGAAGCTTATACCATACGGGGAAAATACCTTGGAAGGATCTGATGATATGCGGGTTCGTCCTTGCCAAAAAGGGCGAGAAAATCAGCAAATCAAAGGGGAACAATGCGTTTGAGCCCAAGCATTTGATTGAGACCCATTCCGCCGATGCTTTACGGTATTGGTCAGCCGGAGCGCGGCTTGGAACGGACACGTTTTTTTCACCGGATGAACTGGCGATTCCCAAGCGTTTTATCACAAAGCTGTGGAACGCGTCCAAGTTTGCCATCCCGCACTTGCAGGACATAGACCCAAGCCAAGCGCCGGAGCTTTTGCCTGTGGATAAGTGGATCATCGAACGGGTCAATGAAACGACGGAAAATGTCGCAAAGCTGCTTTACGAATATGAAATCGGTTCTGCAAAACACGAAGTCGACGAGCTTTTTTGGAAGGATTTCTGCGACAATTATATTGAAATCGTCAAAGAGCGTCTTTATGAGCCGGGCCTTCACGCAGAGGAGGAACGCAAGAGCGGGCAGCATGCGCTCTACTACGCGCTGCTCAGCATCTTGAAGCTGTATTCCATCTATGTTCCGCATATTACAGAACATATTTATCAGGAGTTTTTCCGGCAGCACGAAGGGGAGGTTTCCATCCATCTCATGCGCTGGGCAAAACCTATTCGCATAGACGGCGAGCTGATCCGGTTTGGTGAAGAGTTAAAGAACATTCTTTTTGAAATGCGCAAATACAAAACGGAACACGGGCTTTCCATGTGGGCGGAGATGGATGCGCTTGAAATCCGCACGGAACAACGTTTTGAGGAATGGTTTCGTCAAACCGAAAGGGATATTCGGGCGTGTGCCAAAGCGAAAAGCATCCACTATGTTTTGAATGAGGCATAAAACCCCGGCGTAAACTTTTATAAAACGGGGGATGGCAAAGCCATCCCCCGTTTTAACTTTTTATCTTGATATTTTAAGAAATCCCGCCTATATTTCCCCGAATTCGCCCGTATCCGCGTCCAGGTAAAAATCAACGCCCATCGGAAGGCTCAGCGTGGGGATGCAGTGGCCGCAGATGACGTTTGTGATGACGGGCTTGCCCGTGGGGGCGAGCATGTCGTCAAACACCTCGTCGAGCGAAAGGGATTTTTCTGGTTTTTCGGCGGCGCAGTCCGTGAACTGGCCCAGCAGTATGCCCGCGCACGCGTCGAGCTTGCCCGCGTTTCTCAGCTGCGTGAGGTAGGAATCCACGCGGTAGGGGCGCTCGTTGATCTCCTCGATGAAAAGGATTTTGCCCGCGGTGTCAATTTCCCAAGGCGTGCCAAGGGAGGAGGCCATGAGCGAGAGGTTGCCCCCGCAAAGCCGCCCTTTGGCGCTGCCGCCGTTGATTTTGCCGCGCGGGCTCCCCTCGGGGTTGGCGTAGCCCGCCTTTTGGCCGAAGAAGAGCGCACGGAGGCTGTTGATTGAAAACGCATCGTCCTGCTCGAACGCGTCGCTGCCCGCCATAATGCAGTGATAGGTCACAAAGCCGCAGTTCTGCGTGATAGCGGTGAGCAGCGCCGTAATGTCGCTGAAGCCGCCGAAGAACTTGGGATTCGCCCCGATCGCGTCGAAATCGAGCAGGGGCAGCAGCCTGTGCGCGCCGTAACCGCCGCGCGTGGGCCATATGCCGTCGATGCGCTTATCCGCAAACGCCGCATTGATGTCGTGCGCGCGCAGTTCGTCCGGGCCGCTTAGATACCCGCGCTTTGAGCGCGCGCTCTCATACACCACGGGGTCTATGCCCAGCGATTGTGCCGCCTTCACGCAGCGCTCCACCTTCCCGTCCCCGACATAGCTCGAAGGGGCTATGATCGCCACGCGCGCTCCGGGCGCGAGCGTCGGCCTCAAAAGCGTTTTCATGCTCATGCGTCCTCCCCTTCGTCCTTGGAGGCGTCGCCGCCCTCCCTCTCTTCCATCAGGTCAAGAAACTCGCCGAACACCTCGTCGAGGAGCACCTCGTTGTCTATGGAAACATAAACGTCCGCGCCGTCCTTCTCCTCGATGCGAAGCAGTACCACCTCGGCCTCGTCGCTGCCCGCCTCCTCCTCGGGAACGAGCGCCACATAGCGCGCGCCCTCGTAGAAAAAGGTCAGAACATGCTCAAAGCGCGTTTGCTCGCCGCGCTCGTCGAGCAGCACGATGATATCCTTTTGCTCCATGTTTGTTCTTCCTCCGTTACTCGTCCCGCGCCTTGGTGAGGATCTCCTCGTTCACAAGCCTTGTGAAGTCGGCAAGCGGCATCGTGCCCATGTCGCCCTTCTTGCGCGAGCGCACGGCAACCACGCCGTTTTCCACTTCCTTGTCGCCGATGATGAGCATATAGGGCACCTTCTGCAATTGCGCCTCGCGTATCTTGAAGCCGATCTTCTCGTTGCGCATGTCGCGCTCCACGCGGATGCCGTACTTTTCAAGCTCGCGCGCCACGTTCTCCGCCGCCTCCTGCGTGCGGTCCGTCATCGCCATCACCTTCACCTGCACGGGGGCGAGCCATGTCGGGAAGGCGCCCGCATATTTTTCAATGAGCAGCGCGAGCGTGCGCTCGTAGCAGCCGATGGAGGTGCGGTGCAGCACCACGGGATATTTCTTCTCGCCGTCCGCGTCGGTGTACATCATGCCAAAACGCTCCGCAAGCTGGAAGTCGATCTGGATGGTGATGAGCGTATCCTCCTTGCCGTGGACGTTCTTGATTTGAATGTCCAGCTTCGGCCCGTAGAACGCCGCCTCGCCGTCCGCCTCTTTATAATTGACGCCGAGGTCGTCGAGTATGCCGCGCATCTGGTTCTGCGTGCTCTCCCATGTCGCCTTGTCCCCGATGTACTTCTCCTTGTCGTTTTCATCCCACTTGGAGAACTGGTAGGATACGTCCGCATCGAGGCCGAGCACTTTGAGCATGTACTGCGCAAGGTCGAGGCAGCCCTTGAATTCCTCCTCCACCTGATCCGGACGGCAGGCGAGGTGCGCCTCCGATATCGTGAACTGGCGAAGGCGGATGAGCCCGTGCATCTCGCCCGAGCTCTCGTTGCGAAAGAGCGTGGACGTTTCGTTATAGCGAAGCGGCAGATCGCGGTAGCTGCGGCTGCGGTTGAGGTAGGCCATGAACTGGAACGGGCAGGTCATGGGGCGCAGGGCGAACACCTCCGCTTCCTCATCCTCCGCATCGCCCATGATGAACATGCCGTCCCGGTAATGATCCCAATGGCCGCTTATTTTATAGAGGTCGCGCTTGGCCATGAAGGGCGTTTTGGTCAAAAGATAGCCGCGCTTTTGCTCCTCGTCCTCCACAAAGCGCTGCAAAAGCTGTATGATGCGCGCGCCCTTGGGCAGGAGGATGGGCAGGCCCTGGCCGATGATATCCACGGTGGTGAAAAGCTCCAGCTCGCGGCCAAGCTTGTTGTGGTCGCGCTTTTTCGCTTCCTCGATGGCCGTGATGTACGCGTCGAGGTCGGCGCGCTTCTCAAAGGCCGTGCCGTAGATGCGCTGGAGCATTTTGTTCTTTTCGCTGCCGCGCCAGTACGCGCCCGCGCTGCTCATAAGCTTGATGTTTTTGACCCTGCCCGTGTTGTCGATATGCGGGCCCGCGCACAGGTCGACGAACTCGCCCTGCTTGTAGAAGCTGATGACCGCGTCCTCGGGAAGGTCGCGGATCAATTCCACCTTGTAGGGCTCGCCGAGCTTTTCCATATAGGCGATGGCCTCCGCGCGCGGCAGCTCGAAACGGGAAACCGCAAGCTCCTCCTTTTCGATCTTTTCTATCTCCTTCTCGATGGCCGCAATATCCTCGGGCGAGAAGGTGTTTTCGGTGTCAAAATCGTAATAGAAGCCGTTCTCAATAGCGGGGCCTATGGCGAGCTTCGCGTTAGGATAGAGCCGCTTGACCGCCTGCGCGAGCATGTGCGAAGCCGTGTGGCGGTACGCCCAGCGGCCGCCCTCGTCCTCAAAGGTCAAAAGCCTGAGGGAACAGTCCGCGTCGATGGGCGCGAACGCGTCCCTGCGCTCGCCGTTGATCTCGCAGGCGAGCGTCGCCTTTTTCAGCCGAGGGCTGATGGCCCCGGCCACGTCGAGGGCCGAAACGCCCTTTTCGAACTCCTTCACGGAGCCGTCCGGAAAAGTGATTTTAATCATATATACATCCTCCAAATTTTTCATAAAAAACGTCCCCAGCATATGCTGAGGACGAACAAAACATTTGTCCGCGGTTCCACCTCAATTGGAAACCCCACTTCTCAGGCTTTATCGCGCCGACGCGCCTCCGGTCGCGGAGCGGTCTTCCCATTTTCGCCCGGACACGCTTCCAGCCGCGACGTGTCTCTCTGAACAGGCATTGAAAAAGGTACTCTTTCCGTATCGTCCCGAAGGAACTATTTCATTGAAATTATACCCGCGCGGCATCACGCTGTCAAGCGTTTGCGGC
>JAEWMV010000008.1 GCA_023393045.1 Bacillota bacterium
CGGTACAGGTGTGCGTGGAGTGCGGGGAGAACCCCGTCGTCAAGGGCAGCGAGCTTTGCGCGATCTGCCTGCGGGAAGCCCGCCGCCAGGAGAAGCTTGCCGAGGCCGCGGAGGAGATACGCACCTCCGACCCCATCGCCATGCCGATCTCCACCGTCGCCCTCGATGAAATAGAAGTCCCCTTGCCGGCCGACGGCGAAATCCCGGAAAGCGAACTGGACGAAATCGACAAGGAGCTTGGCGATGACGACGACGCGGCCGACGATGCCGACGAGGACGAGGAAGATGACGGGGACGATGCCGAAGATGAAGATTGATTCGTGAGATGAAGGTATTCTGTATCGGGGACCTGCATCTGCCGGGCAATTCCGACAAGCCCATGGAGGTGTTCGGAAGCGCGTGGGAGGAGCACCCCAAAAGGATCGAGCGCGCGTGGCGCGAAACGGTGGACGGGGATGACCTCGTGCTCATCCCCGGCGACGTGAGCTGGGCGATGCACCTTTCGGATGCGAAGGACGATCTCGATTATATAGGCGCCCTGCCGGGCAAAAAGCTCATTCTCAGGGGCAATCACGATTACTGGTGGAACTCCATATCCAAGGTGCGCGCCCTTCTCCCGGAGGGTTGCTTTGCGCTGCAAAACGACGCGTTCACCTTCGGTGATTTCGTCATCGCGGGCTCGCGCGGCTGGGTCTGTCCCGGGAGCGCGGGCTTCTCGGAGGCGGAGGACAGGGCCATCTACGAGCGGGAACTGATCCGTATGGGCATGTCCCTCGACACGGCGCGCGGGCGCGGGCGCGTCATCGCAATGTTACATTATCCGCCTTTTAACGAAAGAAGAATGTCATCCGGCTTTACGGAACTGATTGAAAAGCACGGCGTCGAGAAGGTGGTCTACGGCCATCTGCACGACAAGGCGTGCGCAGGCGCATTCGAGGGCGTGCGCAACGGGGTGGAATATTATCTGTGCTCCGCCGACCACATCAACTTCGCGCCAAGGCTCATCGCACAGGAATAAGACAACATATCAAACATAAAGCCTCCCGGCTTGTCGGGAGGCTTTGTTACATCATTTTTGAGAAAAAGTAGGGAAAGTGTAAAAATAAAGGCCAAAAAAGTTTATAAAAGTGGTGACAAGTGTAGGGAAGTGGTGTATAATACTGCCATGCAACGGGAAAAAGGGATATAGGGTCCGTTGAAAAACCATCGGGGGCGTACGCAATGCTGATAAACTCTTATGAGCATACCGTGGACGCCAAGGGCCGGTTATTCATTCCGGCGAAGTGGCGCGACGATTTGGGAAGCACCATCATCGTCACCAGAGGCCTTGCGGGCAAAGGTGATCGCAGATGGCTTTTCGGCATGTCGATGGCCCGGTGGGGGGAATTTCTTGAAAAGTTCAACAGCGTGCCCATTGCGGATATTGTAACCCAAAATGCCCTGAGAAAGACGCTGGCCATGGCTTGCGAGTGCGAGCTGGACAAGCAGGGGCGCATCCTCATCACGAGCGCATTGCGCGAGCAGGCGGGGATCGACAAGGATGTAACGCTCATCGGCATGGGGCGCCGCATCGAAATATGGGATACGGCCCGTTGGAAGGAAATACTCAATTCCGAGGACGAAACGGACGACATGGTGCTCGCGCACCTCGCGGGGCTTGGCATATGACGCGCTTCGCGCACACCCCCATCATGCGCGGCGAGGTGACAGGCTTCCTTCGCCCGGAGCGCGGCGGCACGTTTGTGGACGGCACGCTCGGCGGCGGCGGGCATGCGGAGGCGGTGCTAGAGCGGCTGCCCGAGGGCGGCAGGCTCTTTGGAATAGACCGCGACGGGGACGCGATTGCGGCGGCGGGCGCGCGGCTCGCGCGCTTTGGAAAAAAGTTCACTGCGGTGCGCGGCAACTTTTTTCATATGAAGGAGTTGCTCGCGGATCTGGGGATAGAGCGTGCGGACGGGATATTGCTCGACCTTGGTGTGTCCAGCTACCAGCTCGACGCGGCCGAGCGGGGCTTTTCCTACAACGAGGATGCGCAGCTCGATATGAGGATGGATGCCTCGGCGGCGCTGAGTGCATACGACGTTGTAAACGGCTATGGGCAGCAGGAGATCGCGCGGATTTTAAGGGAGTATGGCGAGGAGCGCTACGCGGGCAGGATTGCCGCGGCGATTGCGCGGGAGAGGGCGAAGGCCCCCGTCCAAAGCACCCTGCGGCTTGCGGACATTATCCGTTTTGCTATGCCCGCGGCGGCGCGGCGCGAGGCGCAGCACCCCGCAAAGCGCAGCTTCCAGGCGATACGCATAGAGGTTAACGGGGAGCTTGCGGGCCTTTCTGAAGCGATCGGCTCCGCGCACGACCTGCTTTCCTCCGGTAGCGTGATGGCGGTGATCACCTTCCATTCGCTCGAGGACAGGATAATCAAGCAGGCGTTCAGAAAATTCGAAAACCCCTGCACCTGCGACCCCCACGCGCCGATATGCACCTGCGGGAAGAAACCCACGGCGCGGGTGCTCACGAAAAAGCCGATCATCCCCGGCGAGGCTGAAGTGGAAGAAAACCCCCGCGCACGCAGCGCAAAGCTGCGCGCGATCGAGAAGTTATAAGGTAAAAACACGAAAGGCGGCATAGAATAACAATGGCGGTTGCGGCGAACAAAAACAAATACGCGTACGCGCCCTCGCGGGTGTATTCGTATTCGCGCGCCGCCGTCGCCGAGGCGCTGCCCGCCTATGAGCCGGAATACGAGCCGAAACAGACGCCGCGGCCCTCCGTCAAGGCGCATCCGGGCGCGAAAACCCGCGTCAGGCGCGAGCCTTCGGCCGCGACCAAGCGCAAGCAGAGGTTCATGCCCAAGTTTATGAGCGTTTCGGCTGTGTTCATTATGGCGGCGATGCTCATATACATTATCGTGCGCTACACGATGATCACCGCGGAGTGGGCGGATGTGAATGCCATGCAGGCGAAGATAGACGAAAGCCGGCGCCGCATCACACAGCTCGAGGTGCAGCTTGACGCAGCGGCGGATCTCGTCGCCGCGAGGGATACCGCGCTGGGAGCGGGGCTCAATTACCCCACGGCGGATCAGATTGTGAATGTTGAGGGTTCTGTGAGCGGCGGGGATTAAACGCCGCTTGGGAGGCAAGCGATGGGTACACCCGGCGTTCTGAACAAGAAAAGACTTCTCTCGGCGCTGCTCATCATGGGCCTCATCTACATGCTTTTGATAGGAAGGCTCGCGAGCATACAGCTCTTCCAGGGCGACGAGCTCGAGGAGAGGGCCGAGTCCCAGCAGACCAAGGACACGGCGCTGAGCGCGGCGCGGGGCATGATACTGGATGCCACGGGCGTGGTGCTCGCCCGCAACGGAACCGCCTATAAGGTGGTGCTCTGGCCCAACAGCATCAACGCGGCGGAGCGCGAGCGGGTGGCAACGGAGCTGAGCGAACTGCTGGGCATGGACTACGCGAAGGTGCTCGTCAAGGTGAGCGACACCACCAAGCAGGAGATCATACTCGCCCGCCAGGTGGAGCGCGAGACCGTGGACGCAATCACCGCCCTCAAGCTCGGCAGGGGCGTGGGCACCGCGATTGACACCAAGCGCTATTACACGAACGGAAAGCTGTTCTCCCAGATTCTGGGATTTACCACGGTGGACGGCGTCGGCCAGGCGGGGCTCGAGCAGAAGCTTGAGGAATACCTCGCGGGCAAGGACGGCGAGATGGTCACGGAAACGGACCGCAAGGGCAACCCGCTCGCCTACGGCGTGCAGGAAGTCATCGAGGCGGTGGACGGGTACGACGTGACGCTCACGGCCAACGCGGTCATTCAGGGGATGCTGGAAAAGGCGTGCGAGGAAGCGCTTACGGTCAATAAAGCGGTGGCGGTTCAGGGCATAATAATGAACTGCAAAACGGGCGAAATCGTCGCCCTCACCACGCAGCCGGATTACGATCCAAACAATCCGCCGCGCGACGATATGGAACTTCTCGCATCGCTGATGCGAAACCGCATCGTAACGGATACGTACGAGCCGGGCTCCACGTTCAAGCTCATCACGCTTGCTGCCGCGCTCGACAGCCATACGGTCAGCACAGGATCGGGCTTCAGCTGCCCGGGATATGTGTATGTGGGCGGCGACAGGATACGCTGCTGGAAGAGCGGCGGGCACGGGTCGATTTCCCTCACCGAGGCGGTGGAAAATTCGTGCAACGTGGCGTTCGTCAAAATGGCGGTCGCGATGGGCGCGGAGACGTTTTACGATTACATTTACGCCTTCGGTTTGGGCACGTCGACCGGCAGCGGGCTTCCGGGTGAAATCTGCGGCATCGTGAGGAATCAGAAGTACGTCAAGGACGCCATGCTCGGGCGCATCGGCTTCGGGCAGAGCATATCGGTCACGCCTTTGCAGCTTGCCGCTGCGGTGTGCGCGGAGGTAAACGGCGGGCTGCTCATGCAGCCGTACATCATCGACAGCATCACGGCGACGGACGGCACACTCATACTCGACAACGAGCCCACCGTGGTGCGCAGGGTGATCAGCGAGGAAACCTCGGCCCTCATCCGCCAGATCGGCGAGGCGGTCGTCAAGAACGGCAGCGGCAGGAGCGCCGCGATACCGGGCTACCGCGTGGGCGGCAAAACCGGCACCGCCCAGAAGTATGACGAGGAAACAGGCAAAATCGCCCAGGGCAGGCTCATCGCCTCGTTCATCGGCTTCGCGCCGGCGGACGACCCGGAGTTCGTGTGCTTGATACTCGTTGACGAGCCGCAGGTGGGTACGATATTCGGAAGCACGGTGGCGGCGCCGTTCGTCAAACAGGTGCTCGAGGAAACGCTGCGCTACGCGGGCTATCTCCCCGAGGGGGGCGACGAGAGCGTAACGGTGCCCGACGTGACGGGCATGACGATAGCGCAGGCGAAGCAGGCGCTCAAGGACGCGGGACTCACGGCGGCATTCCAGAGCGGTGAGTCGGAAACCGTCGTCGCGCAGGTGCCCGCCGCCAACAGCATCGTCATGAAGAATTCGGATGTGCTGCTCTATACGGAAGTGATGGAGCTTGACGCGGAAACGGACGACGGATACACCAAGGTCAAGGTGCCCGATCTTTCCGGCATGACCAAACTGGAGGCGCACGACGCGCTCGCAGCACTGAATCTTGAGATACTCATTGACCCGCCCGACCAGCAGGGCAAGGCGATACGGCAATCGCCCGGGGCGGGAGCGGAGGTTGACCCGGGCACGCAGGTGCTCGTGGAATTCTCCAACACAGAGATCGGGAATTAGCGAAAGGACGCACGATGCTTCTAAGCGAACTGGCAAAAGCGACGGCCCATATCCGCCTGACGGGGGACGCCGACATGCAAAGGATTGAGTACAATTCGCGGCGCGCAAAACCGGGCGACTTGTTCTGCTGCGTGGTGGGCACCTTCTCGGACGGGCACGATTATGCCGCCGAGGCGGCCAAGGCGGGCGCCGCGGCGCTCGTGGTCGAGCGGGAACTCCCCGTCGACCTGCCGCAACTCGTCGTGCCGAACACGAGGATTGCCATGGCCGAGATGGCGGCCGCATTCTACAGCCATCCGTCGAAGGAACTGAAGATGGTGGGCGTGACGGGCACCAACGGCAAGACCAGCACCACCTATATGATCAAGGCCATCGCCGAGCAGGCGGGGCTGAAGGTGGGGCTCATCGGCACCATCAGGAACCTCGTGGGCGAGCGCGTGATTGAAACGGAGCGCACCACGCCCGAGAGTGTGGATCTCCAGCGTATCCTGCGCGAGATGAAGGACGACGGCGTGGAGTTCGTCGTCATGGAGGTTTCCTCCCACTCGCTCGACCAGCACAGGGTGCACGGCATCGGCTACGACGTGGGCGTGTTCACAAACCTCACGCACGACCATCTTGATTACCACAAGACCTTTGAAAACTACCTCGCGGTGAAAAAGAAGCTCTTCTTCCAGGCGAAGCGGGCCGTCGTCAATGCGGACGATCCCTATTTCGCCCAGATCACCGAAGGCCTGGCGATTCCCGTAACGACTTTCGGCGTACGGGAGAACGCGGACTTCTCCGCCGCGGATATCGACATTACCCCGCGCGGCGTGCAGTTCACATTGCGCGGGCGCGAAGGCTCCATGCGCCTGAACATCGGCATCCCGGGGCTTTTCAGCGTGTTCAACGCGCTTGGCGCCGCGGCGGCCGCAAAGCTCATGGGCTTTGACGATGAGGACGTCAAAAACGGCCTCGAGCGGATGAAGAGCGTATCCGGCAGGCTGGAACCCCTGCCCACCAACGGGCGCGGCTTTACGGTGCTGCTCGACTACGCGCACGCGCCGGACGCGCTGGACAACGTGCTCACCACCATACGCGGCTTCGCCAAGGGCAGGATCATCACGCTCTTCGGCTGCGGCGGGGACAGGGACCACGCCAAGCGCCCCATCATGGGGGAGATCGCGGGCAGGCATTCGGACTTCCTCGTCGTCACGAGCGACAACCCCAGAACCGAGGATCCGTATAAAATCATCGACGCCGTCATGGAGGGCGTGATGAAGTCGGGCTGCTCCTACGTTGTGATCGAGGACAGGTACGACGCCATCAAGTACGCGCTTGACCACGCCAAAAAGGACGACATCGTGCTGCTGGCCGGAAAGGGCCACGAGAACTATCAAGAGGTTGGAGGCGGCAAGCGTCACTTCGACGAGAAGGAGATCGTCGCCGAATTGCTCAAGGAGCCCGTGAAGCGCTGAGCTTCGCGAGGCGGGGAGGTATCACATGAAATACGCTATCATCGCTCTGCTTCTCTCGGCCGCGGTCACGCTGGCGCTGGGACCCGTTGCGATCCCCATGCTCAGGCGCTTGAAATTCGGCCAGAGCGAGCGCAGCGACGGCCCGCAGTCCCACCTCAAAAAGGCGGGCACGCCCACCATGGGCGGCATGATGTTCATTGCGGGCATACTCGTGGGGACGCTCGCCCTCACGCTCAACGCCACGGAGCTTGCGCTCCCCGCTCTTTTGGTGACGCTGGGATTTTCCCTCGTGGGCTTCATCGACGACTTCCTCAAGGTCAGGTATAAGAACACCGTGGGGCTTCGCGCGTACCAGAAGATCATCGCGCAGTTCGCCATCGCCCTCATCATCGCGCTCTACGCGTACAACAGCCCTTTCATCGGCTCCAAGATATATCTCGCTTTCTTCGACGTGGAATGGGACCTTGGCATCTTCTATATCCCCTTCGTGATGTTCGTGGTGATTGCCATCGTCAACGCGGTCAACCTCACGGACGGCATTGACGGGCTCGCCGCCGGCACAAGCCTCGTCGTCGCCATCACGCTTTGCGTCATCTACCTCTATATGTCCGCGGCGATGAAGATGCCCGTCGACCAGGGACAAGCCATGCAGACGCAATACAGCGCGGAGCTCGGCTCCATGGCGGTGTTCGCTGCGGCCGTGGCGGGCGGCTGCCTCGGCTTCCTCCGGTATAATTCGTATCCCGCCAAAGTCATCATGGGGGATACCGGCGCCTTCGCGCTCGGCGGCGCGCTTGCGACGCTCACCATTTTTAGCCGTTCGGTATTGCTCTTTCTGATTATGGGAGCCTGCTTCGTGGCTTCCGCCGTGTCCGTGGTGATACAGGTGGGGTACTTTAAGCTCACCCACGGCAAGCGCGTGTTCAAGATGGCGCCGCTGCACCATCATTTTGAACTCATGGAGATACCCGAAACGCGCATTGTGGCCGTGTACATGATTATCACCGTTTTCCTTTGTTTACTATGCCTTTTGGCATATGTATAAATCTGGGCCGTTTGGTGTTCGTAGGCGTAGCCGTGATTCTGTTGGCGCTTGGCACGGCACAAGCCATGGGTTAAGGTTTTTGAGGCAGAGCGCGGCTCTTTTGCCTCAAACGCCTTGGCCGGCACCATGCGGCCCCCTTTTTTAAAGCTTGACGCGCGAGGCGCGCGTGGCTATAATGCCTGCTGGAAACGGAGGTAGCTTAAAATGAAAAACGAAAAAAAGCGCGCCCTGATCGTCGGCATGGCGCGCAGCGGCATCTCCTCGGCAAAGCTGCTCGCCTCCGACGGGTACGAGGTTGTGATAAACGATATGAAGCCCCGTATAGACGGTCTATACGAGGCGCTTTCGGGCATAGACTATATCGACGCGCTGGGCAGGGAGCCCGCGGAGGCGCTCGATGGCGTGTCCCTGATGGTGCTAAGCCCCGTGGTGCCCATCTTCGCCCCGTTTGCGGATGAGGCGAGGGCGCGGGGGATAGAGGTCATCGGCGAGATCGAGCTTGGCTACCGCTATTGCGACCGTGGAGCGAAGTTCGTGTGCATCAGCGGCACCAACGGCAAAACCACCACCACTGCGCTCACGGGGGAGCTTTTCCGCGCGTGCGGCAGACGCACCTTCGTGCTGGGAAACATCGGCGTGCCCATCACCGAGCATGCGCGGGAAACGCGCGCGGGAGATTACGTCGTGGCGGAGACCGCCGCGCTGCAGCTTGAGAGCATCAGCGCGTTTCGCCCGAACGCGTTTGGCATGCTCAACATCACCGAGGACCACCTCAACCGCTTCCAGTATAGGATGGAAAACTACATCGCCGCCAAATGCCGCGGCTTTGAGAACCAGGGGGAAGAGGATTTTGCGGTGCTGAACCTCGACGACCCCATCGTGCGGGACATGGCGAAGCTCACCCGCGCGCGCGTTGTTTACTTCTCCCGCAAGGGGGAGGTGGAAAACGGCATGTTCCTGCGGGGAGAACGCATGGTGTGGCGCTTGGACGGCAAGGAGACGGAGCTCATCGACACGGGCGAACTGCGCATCCCCGGCGCGCACAACGTGGAAAACGCGCTTTGCGCCGCGTCGCTTGCGATGTGCATGGGGCTTGAGGCCGAAGGCGTATGCGAAGGGCTCAGGCGTTTCGCCGGGGTGGAGCACCGCATCGAGTTTGTGCGGGAATTGGACGGCGTGGCCTACATCAACGACTCCAAGGGCACCAATCCGGATTCCACCATCAAGGCGGTGGAGGCCATGACGCGGCCGACCGTGCTGCTGCTTGGCGTTGGCAACTACGATAAAAAGAGCGATTTTGCGCCGCTCTTTCGCGCCTTTCATGGCAGGATCAAGCATGTGATCGCCTCGGGCTGCAACGTGCCCGCCATTTTGAAGGCCGCCGAGGAAACGGGGTATCAAAACATCACCGTCAACGACGGGCCGCTCATGGACATGATTCTGGAGGCGCGCGCGCTGTGCGCGCCGGGGGATGCAGTGCTGCTCTCGCCCGCTGCGGCGAGCTGGGGCATCTATGCCGATTATGAGCAGCGCGGCAGGATATTCAAGGAGCTGGTCAACTCGCTCTAGAGGGGGAAAGCGTGGCGGGAAGCACGATTGCGGCCGCACAAAACACGGGCAGGAAGCC
>JAEWMV010000012.1 GCA_023393045.1 Bacillota bacterium
ACCGGCAAGGGCAACGACCAGGTCCGCTTCGAGCTGACCATCAAGGCGTTCGCCCCGGAGCTGCCCGTCATCGCGCCCTGGAGATTGTGGGACATCAAGGGCAGGAGCGAGGAAATCGCCTATGCGAAGGCAATGAACATCCCCCTGCAGTTTTCCGCTGAGGAAACATACAGCCGCGACCGCAACATCTGGCATCTTTCCCACGAGGGCCTCGATCTGGAGGATCCGTGGAACGAGCCCAAGAGCGGCATGTACCTCATCGACACCGCGCCGGAGAATACGCCCGATACGCCGGATTATATAGAAATCGGCTTTGAAAAAGGCGTCCCCGTGTCCGTAAACGGAGAGAAGCTGAGTCCTCTCGCCATTGTGAGCGCGTGCAACAGCCTCGGCGCGAAGCACGGCGTGGGTATAGACGACATTGTGGAAAACCGCCTCGTTGGCATCAAGTGCCGCGGCGTGTACGAAAGCCCGGGCGGCAGCATACTCTACGACGCGCTCTATCAGCTTGAGTCCCTCACGCTCGACCGGGACACCATGCACTATAAGCAGCAGGCCGCCCTGCGCTACGCGGAGCTTGTTTACGATGGCAAGTGGTTTACGCCCCTAAGGGAATCCCTCGCCGCCATGGTGGACGTGATGCAGCAGAACACCACGGGCACCTCCCGCTTAAAGCTCTATAAGGGCAAGGCCTACCATGCGGGCGTGAAGAGCCCGTACAGCCTCTATAACCCCGAGCTTGCGACCTTTGAGAAGGAGCAGATCTACGACCAGAAGGACGCGGCGGGCTTCATCAACCTGTTCAGCCTGCCCATCATGGTACGGGCGGTTATGGAAAAGAAGGCGGCGCAAAACGCCGGAACAAAAGCCTGAGGGAGTGGGGATGAGCATGGAACAGACGACGAAAAAACTTTGGAGCGGCCGTTTTCAAAAAGCGGCCGACGCGGCGATGGAGGATTTCCACTCCTCCATTTCCGTGGATTGCCGCATGGTGCACGAGGATATAACAGGCTCCATCGCGCACGCGCGGATGCTGGGCAAGCAGGGCATCATCGCGCAAGCGGACGCGGAGGGCATCATACGGGGGCTTCGCAGCATTGAGGCGGATTTCGCCGTGGGCAAAATCGCGCTTTCAAAGGGCGCGGAGGACGTCCACATGAACGTGGAACAGCTTTTGACCGAGCGCATCGGCGAGGCGGGCAAGCGCCTGCACACGGGCCGCAGCCGCAACGATCAGGTCGCGCTCGATACCCGCATGTACATGCTGCACGGCATTGACGCGAGCATCGCAAGCGTCCTTTCCCTCGAAGCCGCGCTGCTTCAAGCGGCAAAGGCACATACGCATACCGTCATGCCCGGCTATACGCACATGCAAAAGGCGCAGCCGCTGACGCTCGCGCATTACCTGATGGCGTATTTTGAGATGTTCCGCCGCGACGCGGGGCGCCTGAGGGACGCGAAAAAGCGCACCGACGCCATGCCGCTTGGCGCGGGGGCGCTTGCGGGCAGCACATATCCGCTGGATCGGGAGATGGTGAAGAACGAGCTTGGCTTTTCCATGCTTTGCCGCAACAGCCTTGACGCGGTGAGCGACAGGGATTTTTGCATCGAGTACGCCGCTTGCGCGTCGCTCATCATGATGCACCTTTCGCGCTTTTGCGAGGAACTCATCCTCTGGAGCACGGACGAATTCCGCTTTGTGGAGATGGACGACGCGTACGCCACGGGCTCCTCTATCATGCCGCAGAAAAAGAACCCGGACGCGGCGGAGCTCATCCGCGGCAAAACGGGGCGCGTATACGGCGACCTCATGGCCCTTCTCACCATGATGAAAGGGCTGCCGCTCGCCTACAACAAGGATATGCAGGAGGATAAGGAGGCGCTCTTCGACGCGCTCGATACCATCAACGGCTGCCTTTCGATCTTCACGCGGATGTTCTCCACGCTGCGCTTCAACACCGAGAATATGCGCGCAGGCGCGGGACGCGGCTTTACCAACGCCACGGACGCGGCGGACTATCTCGTCAAAAAGGGCGTGCCCTTCCGCACGGCGCACGAAATCGTGGGCAAGCTGGTGTTCGCGTGCCTTGAAAAGGGCAAGGCGCTCACGGAGCTGACGCTCGCGGAACTGCAAGGGGTCTCCCCCGCTTTTGAGGCAGACGTATTTGAAAACATCTCCCTCCTTTCCTGCGTGGAAGGCCGCTGCCTGCCCGGCGGGCCCGCGCCCGCGGCGGTGCAGGCGCACATCGAGGAAAGCGAGAAGTGGTTGGGCGAGCAAGGGGTTGCCACAGCCGCCAAAGAAGCGCAAGAGGCTGCGCAGGCGGCGAGGTAATACGAAGCACACGAACCCACGACATACGCAAACGGCAGACGGTACTCCGGCTGCCGTTTCTTTCTCTGTTTTGCCGCGCTATTTTTTGCGTCTGCGCGCCTTCGCCGCGCTATTCTTCGCGCCAAGCGCGGCAATGCCCGCGATGGCGCAGCAAAGCAGAGCCCAAATCCAAATGGAATCCTCCGCGCCCGTCTGGGGAGGCGTGATCGCGGCATCGGCCGTAATGCGTATCGTTGCGCCATACACGATTTCTCCGCCGCTTATCGCATACGCGCGCGCGTAATAGACGCCGTCGGAAAGCCCCGTGAGGGATGCAAAAAACACGCCCGTGCCGCTGCCGGCGCTCACCTTGCTTACCCCCGTGCCGCCCATGACGAGTATGTTCGACGTGCCGTAGATAAAGCCGCGTTCCGTTACCGCCGCGGCGCCGGATGCGACGCTGCCCTTTAGCGTGATGCCCGAGGCCATATGCGCCGCCGCGTTCGTGACGACGGCGGGCAAATCGCCCGCGCCGGAATTGACGCCCGTCACCGTGCACAGTGCGTCGATCGGGCTGCTGAGCGTGGCGACGCTCAACTGTGCCGTCCTCTCCCCGTCCGTTCCTTCGCCCGACCACAGATAGCGATAGGAGGGCGCGCCGGAGCCTGCCGCCGTGATGACGAGCGTTTTGCCCGCGAGCACGAGCGCCCCGCTCGCAACGGCGCTGCCGTTTGCCGTGGCGGATATGGAGCTGCCCGCAGCGATTCCCGCGGCCGTGGAGGAGAAACTCACCGTGAAGTAATGCACGCTCGCATTATCCGCCGCGCCGTCGATGAGGATGTTTTCGCCCGTATCCTCGCCGTCGATGTACACGTCGTATGTGCCGTCCGCGGCATAGGCCATGTACGTCCCGTCGGAAACGGCCGCGGCCGTCGCCCTGAGGCTACCGCCCTGCCGCAGCTCAACCGCCCCCAGCGCGCTCGTATAGCCGCCGTCTGCGTATGTGTTGATGACGGCGGGATAGAGGCCGCCCAAGGTATCGCCCGCGATGGCGAAGAGCAGGCTCCCCTCGCCGGAATCTCCGATCCAGTCGTTGCCGTACTCGACAAAATAGCCCTTTGCGTAATACTCATACTCGCCCACGCCCGCGTTGTTCAGGTCGTTCCACGAAAAGGCCGTGCCGTGCTTTCCGCCGCTGCCGGCAAGCTGGAGCGTCGTCAGGCAGGTTTCAAAATAATCGATCTGCGAGGGAGGGTATGTCGCCGTCAGATTATTCGGCTCGCACGCGTTCACCCCGCGCCTCCAGTTATAATAGTAAGCGGTGTTGCTCCCGTCCACCGAATTGGCGTAGGACACCGGTATTTGCATATCGGACGAGCGCAGGCTGTTTACGTTATAGAAGATCGTTCCTTTTTCAGGCCCGCACGCCCAGTACCAGCCCGTAGGCACGACCGCGTTCGCGTTGAACCCGTCGTAATAGAGCGAGCCGCCCGTCGTGCCGGTGTTGGCCATTATCGTGCCGCCGAGCCACCCCACCTTGCCGCCGGAGAGAGCGTTGACAAAGATATCCTCCTCCTGGCTCAGGACGGTCGCAAGATAGCCCGTCCTGCCCATGTAAACCATGCTTTGGGCTGAGTCGTACGCTTCCAGCCAGGTTCTCGTGAGGTCGGGTATATATTGATAATAATGCTCCTTATCGATGTTATAATACGTGTCGTATTCAATCTCTTCCGTGGTGATCGTGATTTCCAGGGACTGCGTGCTGCTCGCTACCGCAAAGCCCACGCCGCGGATGTAGGCTTGCACATCCGCGCTGCCCGTGCCCGGGGCGAGGCTGATGCGCTTGACATAGTCGTTGCCCGCCGAGGTCGCGGAAACCGTAAAACCCGCGGGCGCACTCGGCAGGAAGATTTCATCGCCCGGCGTTACGC
>JAEWMV010000064.1 GCA_023393045.1 Bacillota bacterium
CATGATCCTCGAGATTATAGAGGCAAGGAAGCAGCCGGGCACATTGAAAGCCGAGTAAGGCTCCGCTCCTATCCATCACAAAGCGAACGCCGCCGCGGATATCCGCGGCGGCGCTTTTTCTTCGATAATCCTTATTTCACCGATATGCAGCAGCTTCGCATCACGTCGAGCGCGGCCTCATGCATCCCCTCCGTCGTACCCGCGCAGCAATCAGCGAGCACGGCGATTTCCGCCTTAGGGAACGCAGCGCGAAGCACGAGGGCGTTGCCCACCACGCAGATATCCGTGCACAGCCCGCACAGCGCAATGCCCTTAAAGCCGTCCGGATGTTCCTTTAGCCTGTCCGCCAGCTCCAGCGAGCCGAACGTGCCTTTTTCCACGATGAACGCCCCTCGTGCGGCTAGCACCTCCGCGATTTCCTCCGGAAGCTTCCACCCCTCGGTATCCTTCACGCAATGCGCGGGGATGCGCCTGCCCTCCGCAGTTTGGGGATACTCCTCTGTGTGCGTGTCCATGGTGGCGTAAATTTCGCCGTCAAACCCTTTTATCGCCTCGGCGACGCGGCTCACGATGGCGCGCGCGCCGGGGGAACCGAGCACGCCCGAGATGAAATCGTTTTGCATGTCCACGACGATGAGCGCCTTGTTCTTCATATCTTACATCCTCCTGCGCCGCGCGGACCCGCCCGCAGCGGCGTTTCGCTGGCATAATCATAAACGCGAAAGGCAAAAGCGTCAAGCGCGCGCATTCGTTTCCAAACGGACTTATAAGCTTGGATGAATCATCGAATAATAAATGAGGCATGGGCATGGCAATGCGGTTAAAAAACCTTGCGTTGGCTTGACTTTAGCCATGACAGGCATATAATTCCAAGTGATTGTACAGTTTTGTCGGCAAATTCAGCCTGCTCACATGCGCACAGGCAGCGGAAGGATGATTGGATGGAAGCGGTAAAAAAGAAAAGAAAAGTTTGGCCCTGGGTGGCGCTCGCCGTAGTGCTTGCGCTGCTGCTTATTTTGGCGGCGCTCGTGCAGCGCGCGCGCCTCAATGCGGACGCGGTGAGCTATCTCTCCCACACCGTAGCAAGGGGGAGCGTCACCTCCACCGTGACAGGCAGCGGCAGGCTCCAGGCTGCCGATACGAAGAACGTCGACGTGCCCTCGGGCATCGAGGTCGCGGACGTGTTCGTCAAGGCGGGGGATACCGTCAGGGAAGGCGATACGCTCGCGCTCTTTGACATGGAATCGCTCGTCGAGCGGGCATACGCACTCTCCGGCCAGCTCGCCTCGCTCGACGCGGAGCTTGCGCGCATGAGCGGCACGAAAACCGTGGAGGTCATCTACGCGCCCGTGGCGGGCAGGCTCAAGGCCCTCTTTGCCATGGAGGGAAGCGGCGTCGCCTCCGCCGTCGCAGAGTACGGCGCGCTCGCGCTCATCTCGACGGATAATCTGATGCAGCTTGTCCTTGAAACGACAGGCGAACTTACGCTTTCCGCGGAGGTGGAGGTGCGCTGGGAAGGCGGCAGCGAAACGGGCATTGTCGCCGAAAAGACCCCGCCGGGCTATCTCATCACGCTGGACGACGAGGTAGCGCCTTATGGCGTATCCGCCGAAGCGTACGAGGGCGAGCTGCTGCTCGGCGAGGGCACGCTTGAGCTGCACGCGCCCGCCTCGGTGATGGGCATCAGCGGCACGGTTGAAAAAGTCAACTACGAGGTGGGCGACAAACTCACCGTTTCCTCCAAGCTGTTCAACATCGAAAACGGCCCCTTTACAAACGCGTACGCCACGAAATACACGCAGCGTGAAACCGCAGCCTCCGACCTCGCGGCCGTGCTCGCCTACCTCGACGACCCGCGCATACTCGCGCCCGAGGGCGGCGTGGTGGGGACGGTGAGCGTCCTGGAAGGCGCGGCGGCGGGCACGGCCTCGCAGGCCTCCGCCGCAAGCGCAAGCGCGGCCTCAAACGTCACCGCCTTCACGCTCATGACGGGCGGGGCGCTGAAGATGAACGTGGCGGTGGACGAGCTGGATATCCTCTCCGTGCTGCCCGGACAGGGCGCGACGGTCACGCTCGACGCGTTCCCCGCAAAGAAGTTCAACGCGGCGGTGACGCGCGTTTCCTCCGCGGGCGAAACTTCAAAGAGCGTAGCTACCTTCGCGGTGGAGCTGACGCTTGAGCCGGACGCGCAGCTGATGCTGGGCATGAACGGCAACGCGACCATACTTGTGGATGAAGCCGCAGACGCGCTCATCATTCCCGTTGCGGCCATCAGCGAGGACGCCTCCGGCGCGTTCGTATACGTCGGGGACGCGCTGACGAAAACCTATATCACAACCGGTCTTTCGGACGGGGTGAACGCGGTCATCACAAGCGGCCTCGCCGAGGGCGACGTGGTGAAATATCCCGACCCGGACGCCTCGAGCGACCCGTTCTCCAGCTTCAGGAGCCAGTTCGGCAACGGCCCTTCGGACAGGAGCTGATCCGCCATGGAAGCCAAGCCCGTTCCCGTTATATCTATGAAGGACATCACGAAGATCTACCACGTCGGTGGCGAAGAAGTGCGCGCGCTCGACGGGGCCACAATGAGCGTCTCCGAGGGCGAGTTCGTGAGCGTGGTGGGCCCCTCCGGCAGCGGAAAGTCCACGCTGATGAACATCATCGGCTGCCTCGACGTAGCCGACAGCGGCGCGTATGTGCTCGACGGACAGAATATTCTGCAGTACACGGAAACGCAGCTCGCGCGCATACGCAACAGAAAAATCGGCTTTGTGTTCCAGAACTTCAACCTGCTCTCGAAGATGACGGCGGAGGAAAACGTGGAGCTGCCGCTCATCTATCAGGGGCTGCACCTCGCGCAGCGCAAGGAGCGCGCGCGCCACGCGCTCGAGCGCGTGGGGCTTTCCGACAGGAGCCGCCACAAACCGGCGGAACTCTCCGGCGGGCAGCAGCAGCGCGTGGCGGTCGCCCGCGCGCTCGCGACGCATCCGGCGATACTGCTCGCGGACGAACCCACGGGCAACCTCGACTCCAAAACGGGCGCGGACATCATGAACCTGTTTCGCGAGCTGCACAACGCGGGCAACACGATCGTGCTCATCACGCATGACGATCGCATCGCATCCCTTGCCCAGCGCAGCGTGCGCATCATGGACGGGCGGGTCGAGGAGGGCGGCGCATGATACTGCAATCCCTGAAAATGGCGCTCTCGGCAATCCTTTCGAGCAAGATGCGCTCCTTCCTCACGATGCTTGGCATCATCATCGGCGTGACCGCGCTCGTGGTGATGGTGTCCCTCGTAAACGGCGCGACCGGGGCGGTGACGAGCGAAATATCCAACCTTGGCAACGACATGGTCATCGTCACCATCAGAGACGACAAGGGCAATCCCTTGCGGCTCGACGATCTTGCGGGCGTCAGCGCACTCGATTCCGTGTCGCAGGCCGCGCCCGCGGGGTCGTACAGCGCCATCGCCAAGTATTCCTATAATGAGGAAGCCGTTTCCATCACGGGCACGACCGCGGCCTATTTCGATATACGCGGGCTCAAGCTCGAGCGCGGGCGTTTTCTCAAGACCACGGACGTGGAGAACAGCGCGTATGTGGCTGTGCTCGCCTACGACACCGCAACGGAGCTTTTCGGCCGTACGGACGTTTTGAACGAAACGCTCAACATCGGCGGCCGCTCCTTCCTCGTGGTGGGCGTGCTCGAGGAGGACGGCTCCATGATGGCGGGCATGATGAGCGGACTTGCCGCGTACGTCCCCTTCACGGTGGAGGCGAGCATGGCGGGCATGCCCTACGTCACCACGCTCTACGTTTCCGCCGCGGATGAAAACGGCACGGACGCCGCGGAGGCGCAAGTCAGCCAATACCTTCTCAAGCGCTTTTCCAAGGATGAGGAGGCGTTTTCCCTCATCAACATGTCCTCCATCACGGACGCGCTGGATTCCGTGACGGGCACGCTGACGCTCCTTCTGGGCGGCATCGCGGCGATATCGCTGCTGGTGGGGGGCGTTGGCATCATGAACATCATGCTCGTCTCCGTGACGGAGCGCACAAAGGAAATCGGCATACGCAAGGCTATCGGCGCGAGCCGCGGCAGCATCATGATGCAATTCCTCATCGAGGCGCTGCTTCTAAGCCTCTTTGGCTGTGTGCTGGGCCTGATGTTCTCCTACCTGCTGCTCGAGGTCGCAAGCGCCATCGCAAAGGAAATCTCCTTCTCCATGTCCCTTTCAACCGTGGTGCTCGCGGTCAGCTTCGCTTCGGCCATCGGGCTGATTTTCGGCCTCTACCCCGCCAACAAGGCGGCCAGAAAGCACCCCATCGAGGCGCTCAGATACGACGGATAACGCCTGAAACCGGCAAAGGGTCTTCGTTTTTTCAACGAAGGCCTTTTTTATTTATACAACGTTATACTTGATCGGCTTTTATATTTTAGTAGAATTTTTCCTCCGGGCGGGAGCGGCGGGGTGCCTCAGTTGCCCCCGGGTCCTCCCCCGCCGCCCGGCCTGCCGCCGCCTTGGTTGCCGCCCGGATTGAAGTTGCCTCCTCCTCCCTGGTTGAAGCCGCCCGCGCCGCCGTAGGTCACGCTGAGGGAACTCTGCTCGACGGAAGCGGCGCTGCTGCCGCCCTCAAGCGTGCCGGAGGACGCGTACCCGTTGGCGTCCGTGCCCGCGACGGTGCCGCCCGTGTAGAGCGTATAGGTTTCGCCTTCGGCCATGGAAGGCGCGCTTATGACCACGGAAGCGTAGTCCTTCTCGGGCACGAAGCTCACAAGCACGTTGCCGTCCTGATCGCACAATGTCACGCGCGTGCCGCCCGCGGCCGAAACGCCGTTTATGAGCGCGGAGCATTGCGTGGAGCCGTTCGCGTCAAAGCCCTCCGCCATGCCGCTTGCGCCCGCGGCGATGAGCACGCCGCCGGTGACGGTGGCGCCGGACATCGCGTCGAGCGCGCCGTTGCCGCTGTTGGTGGGCCCGCTCACAAGCGTGACGCCGCCTGTGATTGCCAGCGTTCCGTTGGAATCGATCCCGTCGCCCGAGGCGTTGATCCTGAGATATCCGCCCGAGATGACGATTTGATAATCCCCCGCGCCGGCGGAAAACTTGTCCCCGCCGAAACCGCCGAAGCCGCCGCCAAAGCCGGACGAGTCCGCGCCGCCCGCGGCGTTGAGCCCGTCGTCGCTTGCGACGAGCGCGATGTCCCCGCCCGAAATGAAGATGTTCGCGCCTTCTATGCCCTCATAGCTCTCCAATATGCTGATTGTGCCGCCCGTTATATTCAAATCCGCGTCGGCGTGCATGCCGTCGTCCCCGGAGGAAAGGACGATATTCCCACCCGTCACCGTCATGCTGCCGTTGGTATGCAGCGCGTCGTCCGCGCTGTTTATATCGAAAGTGCCGCCGGTGATCTCAAGCGCGGCGTAGCCCATCATGCCCTTGCCGCCCGCGTTTATGGAGAACGTGCCGCCCTCGATATAAACAAAGCCCGCGCCCTCCTCCTCGTTTTCCGATTTGACGCCCGCGCCGCCCGCGTCGAGCGTGAACGCGCCGCCCGCAATCTTTATGCAGTCCTTGCCCGCAAGCGCTGTGGAGGCGCACTTTACGCTGATGTCCCCACCTTTAACGACGAGGTCGTCCTTGCTCACGATGCCGTGCTTGTAATTGCCCGTCACCGCGAGCGCGCCCGCGCCGTTGATGGTGAGGTCGGCGCGGGAGAAAATCGTCCCGTCCGCGTTCTCGTCCTCCTCGGACAAAGCGTAGCTTACGGCGTCGGCGAGGGTGTTTTTCGTCCCCTGCGCAAGGGTGATAAACACCTTGTCCGCCGCCCTGATGAGGAGCGCCGGGCCGGAGGAAGCCGCTATCTCAACGCCCGCAAGCACGAGCTGGAGCTTGGCGTCCTCCGGCGCATCCACCACGAGCGTGCCCGTGAAGCTGCCTGAGAGCACATAGGTTCCCCCGGCGGAAAGCGTGAGGTTGCCTCCGTCAAACGCCGCGCCCTCACCCGTGATTTCACCCTGTGCGCCGGATAGGGCGATGATCGTGGCGGAAGCCGCGTCATAGCCCGCGTCGCCGTCCCTGTCGCTAAAGGAGATATCCTCCGCGCTAAGCGCCAGCGTGGGTATGGCGGTCGCTTCATCCGGCTGGCCGGAGGCGGCACCATCCGGCGCTTGCGTTTGCTCCACCAGATTCCCCGCACAGCCCGCAAAAAGCAGGGCGCAGACGGTGAAGGCCATAATAACGGAAAGAATCCTTTTCATGCTTCCTCCTTAAAATTCGTCCCGCTGCATGGGCAGGGAGCAGGATATTTCGAGGTTGCCGTTGAGGCAGCGCAGCGCGTCGATAAAGCGCTTCTCGTCCATATCCTTCCCGGGGACGATGCGGTACTTGAGCTTATACAGGCTGCCCATGCCGGATGTTTTCACTTCCACAAGCTCCGCTTTTTCCGTAAAGGCCGCGAAGTGTTCGTCAAACGCGCCTGCGTAATCCATGCCCTCGGGCACGGTGATGCGAAGCTCTCTCTCCTGCCGCCTCGGCTCCCCGAAACGGAGCCTGTCGAGCAGGAACGCCGCCGCGCAGGCAATCACGGCAAACAGCGCCGCGATGGCAAGGTATCCCATGCCGCAGGCAAGGCCGATGGCCATGGCGATGAATATGGCGCAAATCTCCTTTGCGCTGCCCTGCGCGCTTCGAAAGCGCACGAGGCTAAACGCCCCCGCCACGGCGATGCCTGCGCCGAGGTTGCCGTTGACGAGCATGATCACCACCTGCACGGCGAGGGGCAAAAGGGCAAGCGTGAGCGCAAAACCCTTCGTATGGGGCGCGTTGCGGGTGAATACCACGGCCGTGAGCGCGCCCAGAAGCAGGGAGAGGGCGGCGCAGGCGAGGAACTCGAGCAGCGTGAAGGAACTCCCCTCAACGCTTGTAAGAATACTGCCCATGATGTCAGACACAGCGGGAAATCTCCTTTCTCATATCGGCATAAGCGATATGGCGGCCGTCCTCAAAGGCCGCGCCGTATTTTGAGAACGAAGCCGGATAGACGCCCAGCGCGTCAAGCCCGTGCGCGAGCCAAAGGGGCATCACGCCGGGAAGTTTTACTTCCATGAGATATTCCCCGCGCTCCATCAGGCGCGCGCCGGAGCTGCCAAGCGCGGGGTCGAGCCTGTCTGGGCGACAGCGGATGTCCTCGTCGAAGGTGACGCGCAGACGCGCCTCCTCCCCCCTGCCGAAATACGCCTCGCGCTCGCAGCAGATGAGCGCCGCAGGGCGTATGCCCGGGTAGCGCGCGAGAAAGGCGGCGGCCTCGCGCTCGATCTGGCAGCGCGGCGCCGCGTTGCCCGCGAGGAAGCTTTTCGCCTCACTAAGCCGCATGGCCGTCCTTCTCTTATAGACGACGCCTCGGAACTTGCTCTTGAGCTCGATATAGACCCCGTCGTCCCGCTTCGGCACGCCGTAGCTTCTTAGCCTGAGCTTTTCCTTAAAAACGGGCTTTTCGATGGAGCGGCGGATGATCCGAAAGTCCGGCGTGTCGTAATAGAGGCTCATGACGGTGTGCTCGCCGAATGCGTCCCTGTCCATGCGGGGGGCGATGAGCGCGCACACCGCGTCACGACGCCGCCTGTCTATGAGGTATTTGATTTCGTATCGCTCGAATACGTCGGGATTCATCTTGTTATCCTCCTCTTTGTTGAGGATAGGATAACCTTTGAATTTGTCAAAAACTTGTTAAGGAAATGTATGAGTATGGCAAAGCGGAAAATGCTTTGCCCCAATTGCGCCGCGCTATTGGCATCGATTCGCCCGCCGTCCTTCAAAAGCCGCGCCGCCGCGCCCTTATTTTTGTTCCCCATTGCGCCGCGCTTATGTTATAATACGGAAATGGGTGAAACGCCTACGGGAGGTTTATTTTATGCTGAAAATCGAAGGCCTGACAAAGACCTATGGGAACAAAAAGGCTGTGGACGCGCTTACGCTCACGATTAACAAGGGTGAGATCTACGGTTTTATCGGCCACAACGGCGCGGGCAAGACCACCACGCTCAAATCCTGCGCGGGCATACTGCGCTTTGACGCGGGCGATATTTACATCGACGGCATCTCGATTAAGGACGACCCCATCGCGGCGAAAAGGCTCATCGCCTACATACCCGACAATCCGGATCTCTACGAGTTTCTCCCGGGCGTGAAGTACCTGAATTTCATCGCGGACGTATACGGCGTGGGCAAGGCGCAGCGCGAGGAGCGCATCCATAAATACGCGGAGCTCTTCGAGCTCACCGGCGACCTCGCGCAGCCCGTGAGCGCGTACTCCCACGGCATGAAGCAGAAGCTCGCGCTCATCGCGGCCCTCATCCACACGCCCAAGCTCATGATCATGGACGAACCCTTCGTGGGGCTTGACCCCGTTGCCAGCCACGCGCTCAAGCGCATCATGCGCGACATCTGCGATGCGGGCGGCGCGATCTTTTTCTCCACCCACGTGCTGGAGGTCGCGGAGAAGCTGTGTGATAAAATCGCCATCATCCGGCAGGGCAGGCTTGTGATCGCGGGTCCCACGGACGAGGTGCGCGGCAACAGCTCGCTCGAGTCCGTGTTCCTCGAGCTGGAGGGCGAACATGCTTAAAGCGCTGCTCAAAACGCGCTTCTCCGCGCTGTTTTATTCGATGTTTCGCGGCTCGCGGCGTAAAAAGGCCATGTCCCCGCTGATGAAAATCGGCGCGGGGCTGCTCGCCGTCTACGTCATCGGCTGCATGTTCTGGCTTTTCGGCATGCTCTGGGTAAGCATGTGCGAGCCGTTTTACCGTCTCGACCTTTCCTGGCTGTACTTCGCGCTGGTGGGCATGGTGACGCTCGCGCTGTGCTTCGTGGGCAGCGTGTTCACGGCGCAAAAGCAGCTCTTTGGCGCCAAGGACAACGACCTGCTGCTCTCCATGCCCATAACGCCTTTTGCCATCATCGCAAGCCGCATGGGGATGCTGCTGCTCTTGAACTATATGTTCGAGGCGGTGGTTGTGCTGCCCGCGGCCTTCGTGTGGGCGTACAGCCTGCCCGTCACCGCGGCGGGGGTCGTGATATTCACCGTCGTTTTCCTGCTGCTGCCGCTGCTCCCACTCACGCTTTCCTGCCTGTTCGGCTGGCTCATCGAGGCGATCGCCTCCCGCCTGCCGCGCGGCAAGAACATGGTGGCGATGCTGCTTTCCATCGCTTTCATGGCGGCATATTTTCTCGTGTACTCAAAGATGCAGGAGTATATCGGCATACTCATCGCCAACGGCAAGGCCGTGGCCGAGGCCGTGGAAAAGGCCGCCCCGCCGTTCTACTGGCTGGGCAATGCCGTCGCCTCGCACGACGCGGTGTCCCTCCTGCTCTTCGCGCTCACATGCATCCTCCCCTTCGCGCTGGCGTGCTATCTTATCGCAAAGAGCTTCGTTTCCATCGCCACGCGCAAGGTCAGCGCAGCCAGGCAGGTCTATCGCAGGGCGGAGATGAAGGCGGGCAGCGCGGACGGCGCGCTGCTCATGCGCGAAATCAAGCATTTCACTTCCAGCGCGAGCTATATGCTCAACGCGGGGATAGGCCTCGTGATGCTGCTCATCGCGCTAATCGCCCTCATCATCCAAAAGGATGCGTTTATGAACACTGTGGCGCAACTCATGCTTCCGGCGGAGTATCTGCCCGGACTGCTTTGCGTACTGCAGTGCGCCATACTCTCTATGGTCTACATCAGCGCGCCCAGCGTATCCCTCGAGGGGAAAACGCTTTGGATCGCCCAGAGCATCCCCGTGTCGGCCTACGCCGTGCTGCGCGCAAAGGTGAGGACGCACGCCTATACTTCGCTGCCCTTCTCCCTCATAGCCTCCGCAGCGATCATGCTCTTCTCCGGCGCGACGGGACTGATGATACCCGTGATATTGGCGCTCCCCGCGCTCTTGTGCCAGCTTTTCGCGCAGCTTGACCTCATCATCAACCTGCGCTTCCCCAAGTTCGACTGGACCAGCGAGGTCACCGCCGTCAAGCAGAGCATGGCCGTGATACTCGCCATGCTCGCCAACTGGGGCGTGCTGCTGCTGCCCGTGATCCTCTATGTGATCCTGCCCGGCGGCGCGATTGCGCTCGACCTCTACATGGCGCTCTGGACGCTTGCCTTCATCCCGCTCATCCTCGCGCTCGACAGGATACTGCGCACCTGGGGCGCAAGGACGTTTGAGGAGCTTTCGGCGTAAGGTTACGGCGCACGGCTCCCTGTTTCCGAAACGGCAACGGCCGAAACCCGGGATTGGAACGGGTTTCGGCCGTTTCGCTATATAAAGGTAAATGAGCTCTTCTTAACCCAGTTCGTGCACCGTGTACTTGCCCTTGATGAGCGCGCTGTAATACTCAATGGGCTCGTTGTCGCTGCCGTACACGCTGCTTTCGCAGTGCAGCAGCGGCGTTTGCTTCTTGACCTCGAGGCTTCGCATCTGCTCCTCCGTCATGGCGCATATGCAATCGAAGGTGCGCACGGCGTGCCTGGGGATGATGCCGTACTTTTCCTCGAGGATGGCGTAGAGCGACGCGTCGGTGAAATGCTCCTTCTCGATGCCGGGGCAAAGCTTGTAGGGAATCCAGTCCTCGACAAAGGTGTTGGCCTCGTCCCGGATGTAGCGCACGCGCTTAAGGTAGAACGCTTTTTCCCCCTCGCCAAGCTTCAACGCATCGGCGATGGCGCGCGGTGGCACGACGACCTGTTTATCGAGCACGCGGGAGGCAAGCGGAATCGTGCCGCCCTGATTCGATATGGCGGTGAAGCCCCGCACGCGGTTGGCGTAACCCACGTTGTTGCTGTAATCCTTTACGAAGCTGCCCTTGGATTTTTCGCGCACGACATAGCCGTTGCGGGCAAGGTCCAGTATGGCCTGGCGCACCGTGGCGCGGCTGACGCCGTATTCCTTGACCATTTCAAGCTCCGTCGGCAGCATGTCACCGGGTTTCAGTTCTCCGACCTTGATACGGTTGAGCAAGATCGAATACAGCTGGTAATACAGCGGTATTGGCGAGGTTCTGTCTAAAGAAGCCATTGGTACCCCCACTCATTGAAAAATTTCACGGCGCGCTTTTATTCATCATATATATAAAATACCAAAAAACAGGCGTAAACTCAACACTATGATTGTCTTTTTACATATTATGGCGTGAGCAAACCGCCGTTTACGTCCAGCGCCTGCCCGGTAATCCAATCCGACGCGTCGCCAACGAGAAACGCCACGGCGTTGGCGATATCCTCGGGCGTCCCGAGGCGCTTTACGTGCATCTGCTCCAGCCAGATATCCCGCTTGAGGGCGAGCGTCTCCTGCACCATGTTCGTATCGATGATGCCGGGGCACACCGCGTTGACCGTGACCCCGCAGCGCGCGATTTCCATGGAAAGCGCCCGCGTGAAGCCCAGCACGGCAGCTTTGGACGCGCAGTAATGCGTGTGCTTCGCACTGCCGCGCCGCGCGCTGACGCTGGCGATGTTGATGATGCGCCCGAAGCCCTGTTCCACCATGCCCGGCGCGAGGCACTTGCAGAGGTTGAACACGCTTTTGAGGTTGACCTCCAGAGTCCTGTCCCAAATTTCCTCGCTCATTTCGAGGAACGGGCAGTGCGTCTGAATGCCCGCGTTGTTGACGAGCACGCTTACCGTGCCGTGCCGCGCGCTCACGCGGACGCTTTTTTCCTTCACGTCGGCGTAGTCGGAGGCGTCGCAGCGATAATAGAATAGCCTGCGGCTTTCCTCCTCGTCGAGGAATTGCCTTGCTGCCTCATCATTTATATCGAACAGGACGACACGGTAATTGAGCTCCAGAAGCCGTTTCGCGCAGGCTTTTCCAATGCCGCGCGCGCCGCCCGTGACCAAAGCAAGCCTCGTTTTCATTTAAGATCCTCCACGGCGTATAAAAGGCGCGCCGGATTGGCCGCGTCTATCTTCCTCTCCTCGCCCATTCGCGCCGCGAGCGCCATGCTGAAGAGCGAAACGGACAGCACATCCGTGATGCCGAACTTCTCCTGGTCAAGCGCCACGCGAAGCGTTCCCTCTGGCGCGTTTTGCCCGAACCAGAGCACGCGCGCGCCGTAGCCCGCCAGCTCCTGCGCCACCTTTTCTTCAAACGCCGCGCTCCTTTCGCCCGGGACGAGCGTCACGAGACTGTTTTCATCGATCCATGAGCGGGGGCCGTGCCGGTATTCCAGTATGCCCCAGGCCTCCGAGGGCAGTTTCGTGATCTCCCCGTTCTTGAGCATCACTTCACGCATAAGGGGCATGTAAAACGGCGCGCCGAGCGCGATAAGGCGGCTTGCGTTCATTCCCATGCACCGGGCTTCATAAACGTCCTGCGCCGCTTTGAGCGCGTTTTGCGCGCATGTATAGGTAGCCTCCGGCCCGGCGATAAGCCCCATGCAACGCCAGAGGCAGAGCATCTGCGCGCCGAAGGAATAGGATTCGAGTATCATGGGTTCTTTGGCGAATTCCACGAGCCCCATGCCGTCGCATTCGCGCGCGAGCGTGGAATCCCTCGCGCAGCCGACATAGAACGTGCGGCAGGACGCGCGCTTCGTTTCGCGCATGGCAAGCACGCTCTCCATGGATTCGCCGCTGCGCGAGATGAACACATAGCGCTTTTTCGAGTCGGGTACATGCGGCTGGTCCGAAAAGAAATCCGCCGCTTCCGCCGCCGTGGCGTCCCGCCCCCGGATTTTCAGCAGATTCGCAAGCTGCGCGGCCATATAAAACGAAGTGCCGCAGCCGCATAAAACGATTGCCGCCTCGTCCGAAAGAAGCCTGTTCGGCGGGGTCTTCGCCGCAAGCTTCCATATTTCCGGCGTTTGATTGAGCGCGTCAAAATAATTCATATCATTGCGATTGCGCCGTCTCCCCCACCCTATGAGGGGGAGACGGCATTTGGAGGATAGTGAGGATAGCGAAATTACGCTTCGGGATAGAGCGCCGTCCAGGCCTCGTCCGGGTTCATGATGGCCGGGGAGGAGAACCAGGCGTTGGGATCGGTCTTCTCGATGAGGATGATGGGCGCGTACACCTCGCCGGGAACATTCCTGCCCTGCACAGCCGCGACGGCCATCTCGACCGCGCCGCCGCCCAGCTTGTCCGGATACTGGCCGACCACCGCGGTGAGCGGGGAATCGTCCTTGCGCATTTCCTCGAGCACGACCTGATCCGCGTCGGTGCAGACGACGAAGATTTCCTCCTGCATGCCCAGCTCGCGCACCGCCTGCGCCGCACCCACGGCCGCAAGGCCCCAGGAGCAGTAGATGCAGTCGATGTTGCTGTCGCCAAGCAGGTAGGCCTTCACTTCTTTATAATAGTTGTTGACCGCGTCCTGCGTGCCGATGGAGATCGTCTGCGCGATGTTCAGGGACGGGTAGTCCATGATGACCGTGTCGAGCATGCGAAGGCGGATCTCGAGGGAGTGCCAGCCCGGCGTGTCGAGCGCGAGGATGTTGCCCACGCCGCCCAGCTTGTTGGTGACGTAGAGCGCAAGCTGCTCGCCGCCGTTGAAGTTGTCGCTTGTGATGTTGCAGGTGGAATACTCGCTGGTGATGTCAACCGTGATGCAGGGGATGCCCATCTCCTGCATTCTCTGCATGACGGGCGCGAACGCCGGGCCTTCGCCGCCGCCGATGATGACCGCGTCAACACCCATGGTGAGGAAGTTCTCGATGTCCGAAACCTGCTTGTTGGAGTCGCCCTGCGCGTTGGCGGTGATGAGCTCGCAGCCGAGCTCCTCAGCCATGGCCTGCGCGCCCGCGAGCACGCCGCGGTTGAAGTCGTTGGTGAGGTGTTGCGAGGAAAGCGCAATCTTGAGGCCGGATGCGTCCACGCCGCCTTCGCCGCCCTCGTTGGAGGGTTCGCCCGCGGTGTTGGCAGGCTCGCCTGCGGTATTGCCAGGCTCGCCCGCGGTGTTGGAGGGCTCCTCATTCGTGGTCTGCCCGTTGCAGCCCGCAAAGGCAAGCGCCACCATAATGACCACCAGTGCAATAGAGAGCAGTTTCTTCATTATGTTTTCTCCTTTCTTAACTAACGGCCCATGGCCGTAGGTGTCCCATCGCTCAGACCAAATCGGCAAGCGTCATGTGCAAATCCCGCACGATGTCCCACTTGCGGATGTTCTTTTCGGGTCCCATGGGAGAATAGATGAACAGGAAAACGAATTCCCCGTCACCGGTGTTGAAGAGGCGGTGCGGCTCGTCGGCCGGAACGAAGGTGATGTCCCCCTTTTTGAGGCTGTACTCCGTGCCGTCCTCCATGCGCATGATCCCCTCGCCCTTGAGGTAGATCATGACCTCCTCCTCCTTCGCATGCGTGTGAAACTCCGAGGCTTGTCCCTTGTTGTAAACGCCGATACCGACCGAGAGATTCTTCGCGCCGTCCTGCGCGTCCACGAGGATCAGGTTGTCCCTCACATTTGGTGCAGCCGCGCGGTAAACCGGCAGCTCGCCAATCGACAGTTTCTTCATGTTTCCTCCTTTGTCAAGTATGGTGCCTTGTGTATTGCCTGAGGCGGTCTAGTGCGCACTTTGGACGCCTCAAAATGAATATCTGCTTTATGCCATGAACTTTTCGGCGTTGCTCGCGCCAAGGCGCGTCGCGCCCAGGTCGAGGAGCTCCTCCGCGAACGCGCGCGTGCGGATGCCGCCGGAGGCCTTCACCCGGATGGAATCGCCGGCTTCCCTGATCATGAGCTTGATGTCGTCCACCGTCGCGCCGCCGGGCGCGAAGCCCGTGGAGGTCTTGACGAAATCCGCGCCCGCGCGCTTTGCGATGCGCACGGCCTCACGCTTCTGCTCGTCGCTGAGGAAGTAGGTTTCGAGTATCACCTTGGAAACCTTGCCGCCGCACGCGATGACAAAGCGGCGTATCTCCTCTTCCAAATCCGCATAGCGGCCGCTTCGAAGCCAGCCGATGTTCAAAAGCACGTCCGCCTCGGTCGCGCCCTTTGCGAAGGCGTCTATGGTCTCGAACACCTTGGTGTCCGTGGTGCTGTATCCGTTGGGGAAGCCGATGGGCGCGTCGATGCCCACATCGGAGCCTTTGAGCGCTTCTTTTGCGAACGGAATCCAGGCGCAGCCGATGGCCACGGTCTTGAAACCGTATTTCCTCGCGGTTTCAAGATGCGTTCTCATTTCCTCCTCGGTGACGTTCTGTTTGAGCAGGGTCGCATCGATGCAGCGTGCGAATTCTTCATTGGATCTCATGTCTGTTATCTCTCCTTACTTAGATATCAAATGGAAAATTTATTTTAAATTCCAAGGATTTGCTTTCTGCGTTTGCGTGAGGGTACCCGGCGGCTGCCACATGCTTTTGACGAGCCCGTCGCCCACAAGCTCGAGGCCGCGTTTATACAGCTCGCGCCAGCGCGCGTACTCCTCCATGTATACGGCGTGGTTCTTCATGTCCGGTTCGTAGAAGTTTTCCTGCCGGACGAGCGCGCTTGCCGCCTCGCCGCTGCTTTTGAACATACCCGCGCCCACCGCCGCGTAGATGGCGGCGCCTATGGCCGTGCCCTCCTTTTCAACGGGCGTGACGACGGGTTTTCCCATCACGTCCGAGAGGATCTGGCACCATACCCTGCTGTGCGCGGAGCCGCCGGATAGTATCAATTTATCGGGAACGGACGGATTGCCCGTAATCCTCCTGATGTTTTCATATTCGCCATACGCCTGATAGCAGGCGTTTTCGAGTATCGCCTTGAAGAAGACGCCCTTGTGGCTCTTTTTCGGGTCGAGGATATCCCAGCCGACGAAAGCGGGCGCGCACATGCGCCAGTATTGCTGGTTGGCGACGTCCGAAAAGAGCACCTGCATGCCGTAGCTGCCCGCGGGGACGTCGAGCGTCAGTTGGGAGAGCAGGTCGTAGGCGCTCAGGCCGTATGCTTTTGCGATTTCCTTTTCATGCTCCCCGAAAGCGTCCCTGAACCAGCGCACGGAAAGGCCTACGTAGAACCCCACGCCCTCGAAGAGCCATTGGCCCTTTTCGCTGTGGCAGCTTGTGCGCGTGCGAAATTCCGGGTCGGTATAGGGTTGGTCGGTCATGTGGCAGTCGAGCCAGTACGTGCCGCCCACGATGGCGGACGCGCCGACGCCCGTCGCCCCCACGCCCACAAGCCCCGCCTGCGTGTCCGCGACGCCCGCGGTGACGAGCGTGCCCGCCGCAAGCCCCGTCTTTTGCGCCATGGCCGCGTCGATTTTGCCCATCACGGAGCCCGCGTCCACAACCTCGGGGAAAATGTGCCTTGGAAGGCCGCAGCGGCCGA
>JAEWMV010000151.1 GCA_023393045.1 Bacillota bacterium
GGGCATGCATCCGGACGTGGCGGTGCGCACCATCCGCGAGACCGTCGCAAAATCCATCGCCACGCATACCAAAGAGGAATGCATGTACCCCATGCCGGAGCATTTCCATATCGAGCTCAACTATAAGGAGCATATGCGGGCGCTCGGCGCAAGCTTCTATCCCGGCGCGAAGCAGACCGACGCGCGCGTGGTCGAATTCGATGCGGACGATTGGTTTGAGGTGCTGCGCTTCATACATTTCGCGCTTTGAGCAAATGACAAGCAAGGATCCCCGCTACGGCGGGGATTTTTATCGTCTTTTTGATGCGTTGGGACAGTCCTGTTTGTTTGCCACGCAGCAAGGGAAAATGTCGTTTCCCTCGTTGCAAACAAGCAGAACCGTCCCCGACGCGCCACACGGCAGCACAAAAGCGGCCCCCGTTTAAAACGAAGGCCGCTTCTTACTCATTTAATTGTCAATTATTTCTTCGCTTCCGGCTTGGGCTTGGCGAAGGGGATGCCGATGGCCATGATGACGACGAAGGTGATCAGGTAATAGATGATCGGCCAGTTGGCGGGATTGGTATCGACGTTCACGCCGTGCGCCCAGAACGCCGCGTACACCATGAATGCGGAGCCGATAAGCGCGAGCGCGGGCAGCACATAGCGGCGGAACGGGGGCAT
Source organism: Bacillota bacterium (assembly GCA_023393045.1). Taxonomy (GTDB): domain Bacteria; phylum Bacillota; class Clostridia; order Christensenellales; family CAG-138; genus Phil1. Next base: position 664 of record JAEWMV010000151.1, read on the forward strand.
GTCCTTCTCCTTCTTCATGAACATGATGAACATGGGGATGTAGGCCCCGTAGATGGTCACGATGGGCAGCTCGCTCGTATCGAAGGAGAACTTGCCAAACCACGGCGCGGTGAGGTTGGCGCCGTAGAAGTAGAGGAGCCAGAACGCCGCGAGCAGTATGCCTGCGATGGACGAGTTGGTGGGCATGTTGGTCTGCGCGTCGACCTGCCGGAACACGTCCGGGCGGGGGCCGACGTTGCGGGCGGCCAGCGAGTAGAACCCGCGGGTGCAGCCCATCATCAGGCCGTTTAGCGTGCCAAGGCAGGACACGATGATGAACACGAAGAGTATCGTGCCGCCGATGTTGGAGAAAATGGTGGAGAACGCGGTCTTCGCGCCTTCCTGGCCGCTGGCCATCATGACGGTCTTGTCCACCGCGCCGGCAATGCCGATGTAGTAGAGCACATAGATGGCCATGATGATGGCCGCGCCGATGAGCAGCGCCTTGGGCAGGTTCTTCTTGGCGTCCCTGAGCTCCGCATTGATGGAGGTGGCGATGATCCAGCCCTCGTAAGCAAACGCCGTCGCCACGATGGCCGCGAAGAGCGGGTTGCCGTCAACCGCCTGCACGGCAGCGGAGGTGAGGTTCTGCACGGTCATGCCGTTGACAAGACCCACGATGGTGCCCACGATCGCCATGAGCACGAGCGGGATCAGCTTGATGACGGTGGTGGTGACCTGGAACTTGCCGCCGAGCTTGGGAGAGAGCGCGTTGAGCGCGTAGTTGGCAACAAGGAAGAAGAATGCGATCGTCATGCACTCGGGGCCGACGATGTCAAGGTTCAGCAGCACGCACAGATAGCGCGCCGAAACCCACGCGAGCACGCTGGTAAGCGTCGGCGTATAAATGATGGCCATGAACCAGCCGACGTAATAGCCGTAGGTTTTGCCCACGGTTACGTCTGCGTAGTCCACGATGCCGTTGACGTACTCGTACTTGGTTGCCATGACGGCAAACGCGCACGAGCAGGCGATCATGATGAGGCCGCCGATAATCCAGGCAAGCACGCCCATGCCCATGTCTCCGCCGGTTTTGTTGAGTATCGCTTCGGCTTTGAAGAACACGCCCGAGCCGATGACGATGCCAACGACCATCGCGATGGCTGTCGGTAAGCCATACTTCTTTTTGAGTTCGTTACCCACTTTTGTATCCTCCTGCAAAGAATAATGTAAGCCCCCGGCCGGTGTTCCCGAAGGGGGCTCGCCAACAAAATAGTGGATATATAATATATCAAATAAAGTGGCCTGTCAATGCTCGCTGTACAAAATATGACGTTTTTGTGACATGCGGAATTTTTAACCAAAATAAGCCCATATTGCGCATCCCGCGGGGATGTGCTTAAATAGATGATAACGCAAAACGGGAGTTGACATGTTCAAAGAAATCCTGCACGATTCGCATAAACTTGCATTGCGCGCCCCCTTCGGCGCGGTGGAAGCGGGCACGCCCGTCACGCTGCGCCTGAGGCTTGAGGAAGCGCCGGACGTTTCCGTGCGCCTTCGCCTGTGGGAGGAAAACGCGGAGCGCCTCATTGAAGGGCGGCGCGCGGGCGGCTTTGTCGAATTCACGCTTGTTCCGCAAAAAACGGGGCTCGTCTGGTATTACTTTATATTGGATACGCCCGGGAGCGCGCGCTATTACGGGGTCAAGCACCCCAACCTCGGCGGCGAAGGCGCGCTTTATGACTATCCCCCGCCCGCGTGGCAGGTCACGGTGTACGAACGCGGCTTTGAGACCCCCGCGCGCTTTCACGGGGGACTGGCCTACCAGATCTTTCCGGACCGCTTCGCCCGCTCCGCGCGGGACGATGTTTCGCGCTACGGCTACCATCTGTCCATGGGACGCGCCCTGTATCAACACGAAAGGTGGGACGAGCCGGTGCTTCACCGCCCGCTGCCCGGCAAAACGGATTTTGACCCCTGCGATTTTTACGGCGGCGACCTCGCGGGCATAGAGGAAAAGCTCCCCTATCTCAAGGAATTGGGCGTAACGTGCATCTACCTCAACCCCATATTCGAGGCGGCCTCCAACCATCGCTACAACACGGCGGACTATCTCAAGGTGGACCCCATGCTCGGCGGCGAGGAGGCGCTCGTTTCGCTCGTAAGGGCCGCAAAGGCGCTTGGCATGGAGCTGATGCTCGACGGCGTGTTTTCCCACACGGGGGACGACAGCGTCTATTTCGACCGGTACTCCCGCTACGCGGGGAACGGCGCATACCGCACCAAGGAGTCCCCGTATTACAATTGGTATGAATTCTATTCCTGGCCGCAGAGCTACCGCTGCTGGTGGGGCTTTAAGACCCTGCCGGAAGTGAATGAGAACGAGCCGGGTTATCGGGAATTCATCGGGCGCGTGATCGACCGTTACGCCGCACTGGGGATTTCCTCCTGGCGGCTGGATGTGGCGGACGAGCTGCCGGATGGTTTCATCGTTTTTTTACGGGAGCGCGTCAAGCGCAACGATGCGGAGGGAACGCTTATCGGCGAGGTGTGGGAGGACGCGTCCAACAAGCAGTCCTACGGTGCGCGGCGCACCTATGCGGACGGGCGCGCGCTCGACGGCGTGATGAATTATCTTTTTCGAGACGCGCTTTGCGATTTTTTGCTCTATCGCTGCGACGCCGCCGCGCTCTGCCTGCGCTTCAACTCGCTGCGGGAAAACTATCCGAAGCCTTTTTACGAGGCCTGTTTGAACCTGCTCTCCAGCCACGACACGGTACGCGCGCGCACGGCCCTTTCCGGCGCGCCGCACAGGGACGCGCTCACCCGCGAGGAGCAGGCGCTCTACGTCCCGCGGGAGGAGGATGCCGCGCGCGGACAGGCGCGGCAGCTGCTCGCCGCTATGGTGCAATTGGCTTATCCGGGCGTACCCTTAATTTATTACGGGGACGAGGCGGGCCTTACGGGCATGGCCGACCCTTTCAACCGCGCGCCTTATCCCTGGGGGCGCGAGGATGAAAGTACGCTTCCCTGCTATCGCCGCCTTGCGCGCGCGCGGCGGGAAAACCCCGCCATGCGTGAGGGGATGTGCGGCTTTGCTTCCTTTGGAGAAGATGTTTTCGCGCTGCTTCGCGCGCTCGGCGATTCGTGCGCGCTGCTTATTGTCAACCGCGCCGAGGAGGCGCGGCAGGTGAGCGTATGCGCCGCGGATTTTGACACGGGGCCGGACGCGGGCAGGCTTTTCATCGCAAACGAACTGACCGACGCGCTCACGCGCGCGCGATTCTGCGTGAAAAACGGTTGCCTCGATATCGTGCTGCCGCCGCTTTCCGGCACGCTGCTCGTGCATGGTTGAACGGGCGCGCGGGATATGCTATAATCACATTGCAATCACGAAAAGGAGAATTGACATGGTAGATAAGAGCATGACGATAGAACAGATACTGCGCACCGACGACGGGCTTGCGGACATACTCCTCTCGAGCGGCATGCATTGTCTGGGCTGTGTGATGGCCAGCGGCGAGAATCTCGAGCAGGCCTGCGCCGTCCACGGCATCGATGTGGACGAGCTCATCGCCAGGATGAACGAATACCTTTCCGCCAAGAAAGCGTAATGAGCGCGAGGCAAATCGCACGGGGCGCCCTCATCGGGGCGCTCTATGTATTGCTCACGCTGCTCACAATCAAATTCGGGGATGTGCAGCTGCGTTTTTCGGAGGCGCTATGCATTCTACCGTATTTTTGCATGGAGGCGGTGCCGGGCCTTTTCGTGGGCTGCATCGTTGCCAACCTCATAACGGGCAGCGTGCTTCTGGACGTCGTCTTCGGCAGTTTGGCGACGCTTCTTGCCGCCTACCTCACCTACCTCATGAAAAAACGCGGCGTGGGCAAATGGCTGGCGCCCTTGCCCGCCGTCGTCGTCAACGCCGTGGTGGTGGGTCTCATCGTTTTCTATGTGTATCAGGCGCCCATGCCGCTGTGGCTTTGCATGGCGGGCGTGTTCGCGGGGCAGGCGCTCTCCTGCTACGGCGTGGGCATGCCGCTGTTCTACGCGCTGGATAAATTCGGCCGGGGCTTATTCGAATAAGGCGATGCGATAAAACGGAAAAACGCGCACGCGCGCCTTTCCCACGATGTTTTTGCCGGATATGATGAGCGAGGAGGGGTCTTCAACCTTCGCGTGTTCGCGTGCGTCGGGCAGTATGAAATAGCAGCCCGCGGGGATCATCTGTGCTTCCATGTCCGCGCACGCGCCCGAGGCGTACGCGCTCTCGTCGAGATATGCGCCGTCAATATAGACCGCGCCGCCGTAAATCGCCACGGTTTCCCCGGGGAGACCCACCGCGCGCCCGATGTAGATCGGGCCGTTTTTTTCGCTAAAAAACGCAAGTGCGTCCCCGCGCCTTGGCGCGGCGACGAACTTAGAAAGCCTGCCTACGAGCAATATGTCGTTTTCCATGATGTAGGGCGCCATGCCCGCGTCCGTGACCTGAACTGCGGCAAAAGCCGCCGTGAAGAGCAGTACGATGGCGAGCGCCGCGGCGAAAACCGCCCACAGCCACCCGTACGCCCGAAGGCGCGCGTATTCATGCTGGTTGCGCCGCGCGCGCGGGGCAAGCTCCATTTATGTCGTCCGCCTTTCGCTCAGCGGCCATATGATTGCGCGGCATTTGCCCACCACGCGGTAATATGGGATACAGCCCACGGAATCCGCGCGGCTGTCCTTGGAGTCGTTGCGGTTGTCGCCCATGACGAAAATAGAATTTTCAGGCACCGTCACGGGGGCCATGTCCCCGTACATGAGGCCGGTGTAGTACGCGCTCTCGTCAAGCGGCGCGCCGTCGACGTAGACCTGCCCGTCCTCGATGTAGATGGTCTGCCCGGCGGTTGCGATCACGCGCTTCACACAGGATACCGTATAGCCCGGATAATAGACGATGACGATTTCGCCCTGCTTGGGTGCCTCGAACCAGTAGCTGACCTTTTCGACGAACATGCGCTCCCCGTCGAGTAGCGTGTCGTACATGGAATTGCCGTCCACGCGCACCGGTTCGAAGATGAAAAGGCGAAGCGCGAGCGCCGCCACCACCACCGCTATGAGGTAAAGGTAGAACTGGATGTTCGAATCGCGCTTATAGGCGGAATCCTTCTCATGGAAGGTTTCCGCCGCCCGGATGAGCCTGTTCGTCTCTCTTTTTGATAGTCTTTCCATAAATATGTCAACTGTTCCCTTCATCGGCGTCCGCATTGGACGCGCCGAGGTTCTTCTTTGCCCTTTTGAGGAAGTCGAGCCGGTCGAGCATCACGACCCTGCCGCAGCCCTGACAGCGCAGCTTCACATCCGCTCCCGTACGGGTGACGATCCATTCGTTCGCCCCGCAGGCGTGCGGTTTTTTCATCACGATGCGGTCATTTAGCGCAAACGTTTCAATCATCCTCTGCGTCCCTCGTGCGCACAACGCTCACCGTCGAGTAGGGAAGGCGTATGCCCTCCTTGGCAAAGCGCGCGGCGATGCGCACCGTCAGCTCCCGCTGCACCTCCCAGTGCTGGAGGGGTTTTACGGGTATACTCAGGCGAAGCAGCATGCTTCCGTTTTCAGCCCGCACCGCACCCACCGTGGCGGGTTCGCCCGTGGCCCTGTCGCCAAGCTCGGCGCGGTAAGCCTTCGCCTCCTCGAGCATGAGCGCAAGCGCGGTTTTTGCGTCCTCATCGAGCGCGATGGGCATGTCGACGAGGGCGAGCGTATTTGTGCGCGAGTAGTTGGTGAGCGTGGTGATGCTGCCGTTTGGCACGATGGTCACCTCGCCCGTGTAGCTTCGTATGGCGGTGGTGCGAAGGGCGATGGCTTCCACCGTGCCCGTCACACCCGCCGCGGTGATGTAATCCCCCACGGAAAACTGATCCTCAAAGAGCATGAAAAAGCCGGACACGATGTCCTTCACAAGGCTTTGCGCGCCGATGCCGATGACCACCCCGCCGATGCCCGCCGCCGTGAGCAGCGAGGTCATGGAGGAGGTCAGCCCCAACTGGCCGATGGCCGTTGCGGCCGCGAGAAAATAGATGGCGTATCTGGCGACGCTCACGGCAAGCGTCGCCGCGGTGTCCACGCGCTTGGCCTTGGTCTCGTCCGCGTCAGGTTTGCGGGAGGAGAGCGCGCGGCGCACGAGGAAGCGAATCAACCGCACGAGCGCCCATGCGAAAAGGAAGGTCAGCGCAATGTCGATGAGCGTGGACACGAAGCCGAGGCCGCGCTGCGCGAGCAGATCGTCTATTTGCTTGATGAAAGCGAGCGTTTTCATACCAAACACTATTATAGCACGGCCAAGGCCGCCGCTCAACCGTCCCAGTCCTCGTCGTCCCCCTCGTCGAGGCCCGATGTGTAATCGAGGCCGCCCGTGACGGCGGGCGTTTCGCTGGGCGAGGAGAAGGCGTCCTCCGGCAGCAGCGCGGGCGGCACGCGCACGAGCCCTGCCTCAAAATACGCCTGGTCGAGCAGGCCGTTGATGAGGGCCGTATACATTTCAAGATACGACGCGTTCTCGCGGCGGATGGCGGTGGCGAGCAGGGAGCGGTTCTTTGTGAGCTGGTTGTAGGTTGCGGATTTGATTGCGCTTTTGTTCGCGCCCATAAAGGTTTTTGCCTCGTTGTAGATGAGCGCGGCGTTGTAGAGCTTCACCTGTACGGCGGCGCGGTTGGTTTCCACAAAAGCGAGTATCGCCTCGCCGTCCATCTCGGGGTCGAGCGTCACCGCGGAACCGAAAACGTCCACGATGAGCTCGTTGAGCTTCTCCATGTCGACGAGCCAGCAGTCGCGCGCGTAAACGCTTTTATAATCGCCCTTGAGCGCGTGCCGCTGCAAATCCTTTGCGTCCATGCGAAGCGCGATGAGCGAGAGAGAGCATATCTGCTCGAAGGTGAGGTCGGTTTCTATGGATTCCTGCACCGCCGTATAGATCTGCGGCAGGTTTGCGATCTGCCCCGTGGATTTGAGCTGGTTGAACACGGCCATGAGGATGCGCTGCTGCCTGTCGGTGCGCGCCACGTCCGAGCTGCCCTTCCTCTGGCGGCAGTAATCGAGTACTGCCTGCCCGTCGAGGTGCTGCATGCCGGGATGGAGCGTGCGCCCGTTCATGGTCACCTCGATGTCCACGTCGTAGTCGATGCCGCCCATCGCGTCCACGATGAGCTTCACGGCGGTCATGTCGAAGGAAACGTAATAGTTTGCCGGTATGCCGCCAAAGAGCGCGCTCACCGTGTTTTTCGCGCTCTCATATCCGCCGCGCTTGAGCCCGCCGCCCAGCGAGAATGCCGCGTTCACCTTGTTGAAGGGGTCGAGCGGGTCGATGAGCAAACCATCCTTGCCGTAGAGCTTCACATAGCTGTCGCGTGGGATGGAAATCATGTCCACCTCAAGCGTCTTGAAGTTGACGCTCACGAGTATCATCGTGTCCGTCCTGAAGGAGCCGGACGCCTCGCGCTCCACGCTCCTGTCAATGCCCAGCACCAGTATGTTCACGCGGCCCTTCATGAATTCCGCGTCCGACATATCGGCAAGCACGCTTTCGGGAATGGGCGTCGGCGTGGGGCTGGGCGTGATAAGCGGCGTGGCGGAGGGGTCGGGGCTCGTTGCGGGCGTCTCCGTCACCTGCCCGGTGGGCGCGGGCGTCCCCGCGTCCGGCGTTTTTTCCGGAAACACGTTGGCGGGATTGTTCACGCGGATATAGAAAATAAGTATGCCCGCCGCGGCCAGTACGATGGCTGCGACGAGCGAGAGAATTAAAATCTTTACGCCTTTTTTCATAAACGTGATTATATCGCTTTTCGACTTTATCTTCCACCTTGCGGGCGGTCAAAATGATGAACAAAAGGTGAATTAAACCGCCGGGGCTTTTTTGCTGCGGCGGCGCATATGCGTATCGGTTGGCTTCGAAGGGTCTACGCCCGCGCGGCGGCGGGTGCGGCTTCCGGGACGTCCTGCGCCGTGGGGTCGGGCTGGAAGGCGCGAAGCCAGGCGATCATGCCTTTGGTGCGGCGATAAAGCTCCATGGCGGTATCCTCGCCCACGAAGCGGTTCATGATGTTTTTGTAGGAGAAGGGATAATCGCTCATGTAATAAAACATCGCGTCGATAAGGAAATCCTCGCATTCGGCGCGGCGCGCCTCAAACGCTTCCCGCGAGCCGAGGAGGGGAAAGTCCCCCATGGCCATGAGCTTTGTGAAAAGGAAGTTGATGTTGTGCGTTTTGGGCGCTTCGCTGTTGCAATAGAACACGTACATGCCCTTTAGCTGCCGCTCCACCGCCTGCTGGCAGAGGTAGGCCACATACACCCAGCGCCCGCCGCGGGCGAGCACTTCCACGGTTTCGAGATCATAGTCGGAGAGCATGAGCCAATAGCGGTATTTCTCCAGTTTATTCATGCGCGTTTCCTTCCTGCATCAGTCGTATTGCAGCCGGATTTCCGGCAGAATCGCGTTTGTCTTTATCGCGCGGCATTCCCGTCGCCCGCGCACGGCCTCCACGGGAGGGCGAAGCGGCAGCTCCACGCCGTACATATCGATTTCTTCCACGATGCCGCAGGGCGCTTCAAGCTCGCTCGAGAGGAAAGGCTGCACCTGTATGTCGAACTCGGGCGTGGCGCATATGCGCGCAAGGCGCCTGTATTCCTCCAGCAGCAGCGGGTTTCCTCCGTCCCGAAAAAACACGGCGAGGTCGATGTCGCTCTCCCTGGTGCTGGTGCCCTTGGCGTAGGAGCCGTAGAGCACAATTTTTTCCACGCCGGGGAGCGCGGCGATGGAGCCGCTGATTCTCACCAGCAGCCGCCTGACGCGGGGGTCGATGGTTTCCCAGTCGCTTCGCATATCGCGCGCCTGCGTGCCCGTACGGGCGCATCCCCTTCGTTGAAATTGAACATGCCTGATCGTCTATGCGGCGTGTGGAATCGTTTTTCGTATTATAAAAAAAGCCGGTTCGATAAACCAGCTGCCATTCTTGATAGTCCAACCCCGAAACAGGCGGAATATAGATCCGGCAACTGGCTGCCATAGGCTGCGCCTTTAGGCCCTTTAGCTTTGCGTCACCCGTTTTCACAGGCTTTGCCAAAACGTGGGATAGGTCTCCTATCCGCTATCATATTACTATATACTTGCTATAATGTCAACGAAAATGTAACCGCGCCTGTAAATTTTTTCGTAAGGCGCGCCGAGGTTACATGTGAAAAGCGCGGGGCTCAGTCCTCGTCCGCGACAGGGGCGAGCCTGTAATTGACCACAAAGGCGGGGTTGGCGTATTTTTTATAAAACGCCTTCTTGATGCGCTCGAGCGGCACGCGGCCCGTTTCGAAGTTGACCGCGGGCAAAAGCACCGCGTACTGGGTGGAGGAATAGCGCGCGACGGTATCCCCGCGGCGCAGGTTTTCGCGAAGCGTTGCGAGCAGCATGCGCATGAGCTTGTCCAGCAGCAGCGGCTCGAGCGGCGCGTCGTCCATGCTGCTTAGCGTGACGAGGGCGATGAACATGGTCGCCCCCAGGCGTGCGAGGTTGCGCATGTTGAGGCGGTAGATATCGCGCAGTATCACATAGTCGCACACGAACGCGCCGTCCGCGCTCTCCTCTTCGTTGAGCAAATCGTTTCGTATCGCCTCAATGTTGGCCTTGGCGTCGTTGTCCACGCTGATGAGCTTTTTGTAGAAGTCGAGCATGCCCTCGCTGGGTTTTCCGTTTTCCTGGTTATATTGAAGCTCCGTGGCGTGGTTGTATTGGGCGAGCGCCTCGTTGTTGTGGCCGATTTTTAAAAGCGCGGACATCAGCTCGAGGTTGAGCGTGCTGTCAAACGCGTCCACGTCGAGCGCGATGCGGCACATCTGGGCGATTTCGTCATAGAGCTCGAGGGGCTTTAGCAATTCCACGTAATGCTGCACGGCCTTGAGGTAGAGGTTGTGCAATGCGACGCTCTTGGTCGCCACCCACGCCTCCATATCGGAGCCGGGCAGCAGCTCGCCCGCGTAAAGCTCGGTAACGCGGCCGATTTTTTCGCGAAGCGCGAGCGCAAATTTTTCGGCGTGCAGTATCTCGTTGCAAAGGTCTTCGAAGGCGTAAATATCGATTTCACAGTCGAGCGCGTTGTTCCAGCGGTAGCCGCCGCGGTCCGTCACGATGCAGTCCTCGAGCAAGGGCGTGTAACCCGCGAGCGTGGAGCGAAGGCGGCTCACGAGGGTTTTGAGCGCGCTTTCCGGGTTGGTGCTGTTTTCGCCCGGCCAAAGCACCTCGAACAAATCCTTCATGAGTATGGTTTTATCTTTATTTAATATAAGGTATTCGAGCAGCGTGATCCTTTTCTTTGAACTGCCGAGGTTCTTGATCACCTCGTTGCCGTCCGCGACGATTTCAAACCTGCCCAGCATGAATACCCTGATTGCCTTCATATCGCTCCTCCGCCTGCTCGCACGCCGTAATGTTATATTTGCCAATGAAGTTACATGGTGATTTGTAACTATGATAAGTCATCCTGCGCATAAAAGCAAGCCCTGTTCGCTATTATTTGCGCGAAAAGCCGCGCGTATAAAGGCATTGTCTGGAACAGGCGCACTCTTTAGCGCGAGCGGTGCCACGGAAAAAATGAACATTTTCCGCAATTTGTCCGCGCACGTGTCGCGGCGGTGCGGAAATGGTATAATAAAAACATGATACGCCGCCTGATAGTGATCATCCTTGCGCTTTGCATGCTGCTTTTCGCGGGCTGCAGGCTCGAAAATGAAAAACCTCTGGATATCACGCCGAACACTTCGCCCGACGCGCCGACGCAAGCGCCCGTTTCCCCCACGCCCGAGACCGCCCCGACGAGCGGCGATGCGGGCGAATACTGGGTGCTTTTTTTCAACGCGGGCAAGGCGGACTGCGCGCTCATCTGCGCAAACGGCGCGTATTACCTCGTGGATACGGGCACGAGGGACGGCGCGGAGGATATCCTCCAAAAGCTTGCCTCGCTCAATGTGACGGCGCTCTCGGGCATTTTCCTCACGCATACGCACAGCGACCATGCGGGCGGCGCGAAGAAAATTGCCGCCGCGCTGCCCGTTGCCATGTTCTATCGCGCCGCGATTACGACCCTTACCGACAAGGGCAAGGACAAGCTCACAAACATCGCCGAAGACGCGGGCGTGCCCGAAACCAAGCTTGAGGCCGGAGATGTGCTCGACCTCAACGGCGCGCGGGCACAGGTGCTCGCACCCCTCGTATACAATGAGGAGGACGACAACGACAATTCTCTCGTTTTCCGCCTCATTGCCAACGGCCACAGCGCGCTCTTCACGGGGGACATGCAGTTTCAGGAGGAGGCGACGCTCATGGGGCGCGATCTTTTTGCCGAGGTGCTCAAGGTGGGCAACCACGGCAACCCGGACGCGACGAGCGAGGCGTTCGCCGCCGCGGTCAACCCCCAAATCGCCGTCATCAGCACGAACACGCTGGAGGATGAGGATTCCGCCAACCCGCGCGTGATTACAGCGCTTCAAGGCGCAAAAATCTACAATACGGAGGGATTCACAATGGGCGTGATGGTCGACCTTTCCTATGATGAAATCATCGTGCGCGACCCCGGCTTTGACCCCAAGGTTGAGGCTGAAGCGCTCCGGGATACCTTCACGGGCATGCTCGTCAACCGGGAGCATCTGCTCGATGAGGACTATGTGCCCGAAGAACTCGTCTCCATCGCGGATTATGACATCGCGGGGCTCGCCCTGAAAAACGACGCCATGCTCGGCTATTCCGGGGCCGTGGACGCGCTCGCCGAAATGATGCGCGCCGCAGGGGATGCGGGCGTTTCGGGCTTCTATCTCGCGAGCTCCTATCGCACCTATCAGGAGCAAAGGGCGCTCTGGAACAGGAAGGTCGAAGCCGACGCCGATTACGGCAGCGACCCGGACGTGCCCATCGTCACGGCCTACCCCGGCGCGAGCGAGCATCAGACGGGGCTTGCCTTCGACATCAGCGCGGTGGAGGCAAAGGCGCTTTCCGCGAGCTTTGTCAAAACGAAGCAGGGCATGTGGCTCTACGCCAACTCGTGGCGCTACGGCTTCATCGTAAGATACCCCGAGGCGGGGCAGGCGGAAACGGGCATCGTGTTTGAGCCGTGGCATTTCCGCTACGTGGGCAAACCCCTCGCCGCGTATTTGTACCGCACGGGCATGACGCTGGAGGCGTTTTACGGGGACGGCGTGAACAATTGACAATCAAATAGACACGAAACGGTTTCCGCTTTAATGGCGGGGCTGTTTTTTATAGGGATTTATGTAGGGGCGGATATCATGTCAAGCGCAGCATAGAATAAACGTTTGATTGTGATGTTTGGGGGCCATCGGCAATCCATGGTATAATGGTTCATGCGCATGATGATTTGCGCACCTCGGAGGTGCTTCGCTTGCACGCAAAAGCAAGAACGGCCATAGTATCCGCCGTGTGCGCGGCGCTGTGCTACGGGGCGAGCGCCCCGCTTTCAAAGCTGCTTTTGGCGGAGCTTCCGCCCGCCTTTATGGCCTCCCTGCTGTATCTGGGCGCGGGCTTGGGCATGGCGGCGATTGTGCTGGCAAGAAAGATCGGGCGCGGCGAACAAAAGGAAGCGCGCATGACAAAGGCGGAACTGCCCTATATCATCGGCATGATCGTGCTGGACATCGCAGCGCCCGTGCTGCTCATGTTCGGGCTTACCATGACGACGCCCGCGAACGCGTCGCTCCTCAATAACTTTGAAATCGTCGCCACCTCCCTCATCGCCCTGTTTATATTTAAGGAAGCCATCGGCAAACGCATGTGGCTGGCAATCGCTCTGATCACCGTTTCAAGCCTTATTCTGTCCTTTGAGGACATCGGCAGCCTGTCGTTTTCCCCGGGTTCTCTTCTGGTCGCCCTCGCCTGCGTGTGCTGGGGGCTTGAAAACAATTGCACGCGGATGCTTTCCATGAAAGACCCGGTTCAGATCGTGGTCGTCAAGGGGCTGGGCTCCGGCGTCGGGTCGCTTATCATCGCCCTCGCTACGCGGGCGCTAAGCCTGAATGTTCTCTACATCGCACTGGCCCTTCTGCTCGGCTTCTTTGCCTACGGTTTGAGCATTTACTTTTATATCCTCGCGCAGCGCGAGCTTGGGGCGGCGCGCACCAGCGCGTATTACGCGGTGGCCCCGTTTATAGGCGTAGGCCTGTCATTCCTCGTATACGGGCAGCCGGTCACCGTCTCTTTCGTTGCGGCCTGCGCCATCATGCTCTTGGGCGCGTATTTTGCGGCGGTGGAGCGCCACACCCACCCGCATACGCATGAGGCCATGGAGCATGAGCACCGCCACAGCCATCACGACGGCCATCATGAGCACGCGCATGACTTTCCCGTGAAGGAACACAGCCATATGCACAGGCACGAAGCCCTAACCCATACGCACTTCCACACCCCGGACACGCATCACGCACATACGCACTGAGCGGTCGTGCCGCAGAGCAAATATAGGTATAAAAACGCCCGCGCAAGCGGGCGTTCTCATTGTGCAGTTATTCACTATTCACTGTTAGCTGTTAGCTAAATCATTGCCTTCCAATCGTCGCCACCATGATGGCCTTGATGGTGTGCATGCGGTTTTCCGCCTCGTCGAACACCTTGGAGCCGGAGGAACGGAACACCTCGTCGCTGACTTCCATCTCGGTGAGGCCGTACTTCTCATGGATCTCGCGGCCCACGCTGGTCTCAAGGTCGTGGAAGCTGGGCAGGCAGTGCAAGAAGATGCAATCCGGATTGCCGGTCTTCTCCATCAGCGCGCGGTCCACGCGGTAGACCTTGAGCAGGCGGATGCGCTCCTCAAACTGCGCCTCCTCGCCCATGGACACCCACACGTCCGTATAGATGGCGTCCGCGCCCTTGACCGCCGCAAGGTCGTCGGAAAACTCGATGACCGCGCCGGTTTCTTTGGCGACTTCGCGCATTTCGGCCACGAGCTTTTCGTCCGGGAAAAGGGCCTTGGGCGCGACGCCCACGAAGTGCATACCCATCTTGGCAGCGCCGATCATGAGGGCGTTGCCCATGTTGTTGCGCGCGTCGCCCACGAAGCAGAGCTTCACTTTGTTGAGGGGTTTGTGCACATGCTCCTCGATGGTCATGAAGTCCGCCAGAATCTGCGTGGGATGGTCGAGGTCGGTGAGGCCGTTCCACACGGGTACGCCGCTGAATTTGGCGAGCGTCTCCACGTCGCTCTGCTTATAGCCGCGGTACTCGATGCCGTCGTAATAGCGGCCGAGCACCCGCGCGGTATCCTCGAGGGATTCCTTCTTGCCCATCTGGGAGTTGGAGAGGAAGGTGCAGCACGCGCCCTCGTCATAGGCTGCCACCTCGAACGCGCAGCGCGTGCGGGTGGAGGTCTTTTCGAAGAGCAGCACGATGTTCCTGCCCGCGAGCAGGTCGCCGCGGACGCCCGCGCGCTTTTTCGCCTTGAGGTCATGCGAAAGGTCGAGGAGGTAGCGTATCTCCTCCGGGGTGAAATCCTTGAGGGTTAAGAGGGATCTTCCTTTGAGATTGACTGGCATTATTGCTTCTCCTTTGTTCGTATTGATGGTGTATAAAAATTCAATTGTTTTCGTTTATATACTCGCGATATACATACGCGCTCGTGAAGGCGCGAAGCAGCGCGCCGTAGTCCGGCCTAAAGGAAAGGACGGAGCCGACCCCATAGCGCCCTTTCGCGGCGCGCGTGAGGTCGAGGAGGAGGTGGTCGGAGCTTGCGCCGAGTATGGACACGTCCGCGTCGCGCGGGACAAGGCCGTCCGGCGCGACGTCCTGCCTGCCCACGGCGCATATGCCGCGCAACTGCTCCCCGCAATCCTCAAAGCTGACCCGCTCGCCAAAGGCGTTGAGGCCGCTCGTCCCCACGGGCTTGCTGGGTTTTGCTTTTACTTCCACAAGCTGCGCCTCAAGCGTGAAGCAATCCGGATAAAAGCCTTCCATCAAGGTGCCTTCCACGGTTTCGTTGCCCAAGAGATACCCCTCGCCGATGCGCAGGTGGTTGATGCCCTTTGGCAAGGTGCCGTTTAGGAGCATGGGCAGCGTGCTGGAGTTGCCGCCCGAAACAAGCGGGATGGGGAGGCCGGTCTCGCGCCTGAGCCATTTGGCGATTTCCACAAGGCCGCCGAGATTGCCCTCGTCCGGCACGATGCCGCCAAAGCAGGTGAGGTTCACGCCCACGCCGTAAAGCTCGAGCATATCCTCTTCCATCACGGCGCGCGCGAGCGCGAGGATACCGTCTCGATCTTCAAAAAACACGCCCTCGCGCAGATCGCCCATGTCCACCATGAGCACGACTTTGTGGCGGCGGTTCTGCTCCTTTGCCGCCTCGCCCAGCAGGCGCACGGTGGCAATTTCGCTTTGCTGGCTCACCTCGCTGTGGGCCACCACGTCCGCGGCTTCCCACGGCTGCGCTATACGGAGGAGGTATCTTGGCTTCCTGCTCTTTATGGAGGCGAGGTTCATAAGGCGCGAGTCCGCAAAATAATCCGCCCCGCTTTCCTCAATGACGGACACGATGCGCGCGTCCGCGCAGACGCACTTGGTCACGATGGCGCATGCGCACATAGCGCCGTGGCAGAGGGCGGCGACGCGCTCCACATTGTGCTTGAGTTTGGCTAAATCCGTTACGATGCGCGGATACATTTTGCCTCCTGCTATTTTACGTCGAGCGCGAGGCTCTGCCGAAGCAGCTTGAGCGCAGCCTCGGGATAGTGCTTGCTCAGCACGCCAAGCGACGCCATGATGTATTCATCGTCAAACAAAAGCCGAAGCTCGCCGGGCTTGGGGTAGAGCATCATGCCGGAAGAATTGCAGTCCGCGATGGCGCGAAGCAGCGCCTCCCTGTGCGGAAGCCTTGTGAGCGCGCCGCCCGTGCCCACGATGGTCTTCACCGCCGTGAGGTCCTTCCCCTCGGCGATGGTACGCCTGCCCGACGGGGTATAGAGGTAGCGAAGCGCGCCCGCGTGGCGCTCCAAGGCGCGTATACCCGCCTCGCGGCAGAGGCGCTCTGTCAATATAAACTGCTCCGCCGTTTCGGGTATGGGTTTATAATCCGCCAAAACCGCCGCGACGTCAAGCTTCAATT
>JAEWMV010000108.1 GCA_023393045.1 Bacillota bacterium
GCGATACTCTTGAACTTCGTCGCGCTGATGTGCTCGCACCTTGCCGCATTCAAAACGCTGTATTCCCTGAAGCTGAAGTTCGCCAACCATCTCGCGAGCCTGCCGATGGGCTTCCACACCGAAAACTCAACGGGCAAGATACGCAAGGTGGTGGATGAAAACATCGAGAAGATCGAGGGCTTCATCGCCCATCAGCTTCCCGATATCGTGGGCTCTTTCGCGACGCCCGTCGTGGTGCTGGCGATCCTCTTCGTCTTTGACTGGCGCCTCGGGCTGGCGACGCTGGTGCCCGTCATCGTCATGTACGCGCTCCAAAGCGTCTACATGGGCAAGAACGCCATGAAGTTCATCAAAACCTATCAGGATTCGCTGGAGGATATGAACAACGCCTCGGTGGAATATGTGCGCGGCATCTCGGTGGTGAAGGCGTTCAGCCAGACCATCTATTCCTTCAGGAAGTTCTACGAGTCCATCAAGACCTACGGCGACTTCGCGCTCGCCTACACAAAAGCGTTTAAAACCGGATTCGTGATGTTCCTCGTCATCCTCAACAACATCTACATCTTCCTTGTGCCGGTCATCATATTGCTTTCCGGCGGCGTGAGCGATTATCCGAAATTCACCATGTCGGCCCTGTTCTATTTGATCTTCTCGGTCGCCATCACGGCGCCGTTCCTCAAGCTTATGTACGTGTCCCAAAAGGGCAGGCAGATCGCCGACGGCATCGAGCGTATGGACAGGGCGTTCGCCCAGGCGCCCCTCCCCGAGGCGGCGCGGCCACGTACGGCGGCGGGCTTTGATATCTCCTTTGAAAACGTCAGCTTCTCCTACGGAGAGTCGGAGGCGCTCCACGACGTGAGCTTCAGCGCGAAGCAAAACGAGGTGACGGCGCTGGTGGGGCCTTCCGGTTCGGGCAAAAGCACCATCACCCACCTGATCCCGCGCTTCTATGACGTAAACGCGGGCGCCATCAAAATCGGCGGCGTGGACATACGGGACATGGATAGCGAATACCTGATGAGCATCGTAAGCTTCGTATTTCAGGACGTGTTCCTCTTCCAGCAGAGCATACTCGACAACATCCGCATCGGCAATAAGGACGCGCGCCGCGAGGATGTGATTGCCGCCGCGAAGGCCGCGCAGTGCCACGAGTTTGTGGAAAGGCTGCCCGACGGGTACGACACGGTGATCGGTACCAACAATGTCCATCTCTCCGGCGGCGAGAGGCAGCGCATCGTCATCGCCCGGGCAATTTTAAAGAACGCCCCCATCATCGTACTGGACGAGGCGACGGCCTTTGCCGACCCGGAAAACGAACAGAAGATACAGCTCGCCTTCGAGCAGCTTATGAAGGACAAAACGGTCATCATCATCGCGCACAGGCTTTCCACCGTGCGCGGCGCGGATAAGATACTGGTGATCGACGAGGGCAGGCTCGCCGAGGAAGGCAGGCACAACGAGCTTGTAAATGCCGGCGGGCGCTACAGCCATATGTGGAAACAGTATAATGCGGCCATGAGCTGGACGATTACGGAAAGGGAGGCGGCAAGCCATGCTTAAAAGATTGCTCCATTTATCCGACAAGGGCGCGAGGGACTTAAAACGGGCGATTTTCGTGTGCGTGCTGGCGAACATCGTTCTCTTCCTGCCCTTCATGGTGATCATGCAGGCGATGCAGGTGATTGTCGCGCCGCTGGTCGCGGGGACGCCGCTGGACACGGGCAGGCTGTGGACGCTGCTCGCCTTCGGCGTGCTGGCGGCGGCGCTCTACTTCATCGTATACAGCGCCGAGTATGACAAAACCTACACCACCGCGTATGCGGAAAGCACCAACATCCGCATCGAAGTCGCGGAGCATATGCGCAGGCTGCCGCTCTCCTTCTTCAACCGCAAGGATTTGTCGGAGCTGACCACCAACATCATGGGGGATTGCGCCACGGTCGAGCAGATGATGAGCCACGCCGTGCCGCAGATCGCGGGAAACGCCATCTCCATTGTGATTGTTTCCGTCATGCTCGCCTTCTACGACTGGCGCATGACGCTTGCTTTGCTCTTCGTACTGCCAATTTCAATGGGCGTAATTTACCTTTCAAGGAAGATTCAAAAGAAATTTGGGGAGCGCCATGTGCGGGCAAAGCTGAACGTCTCCCGGCAGATACAGGAATACCTCGACGGCATCAAGGTCGTCAAGGCCTTCGGGCTTTCCGGCGAGAAGTCGGCGGCGCTCAAGGCGGCGCTTAAGCAGATGATGAAGGAGGCCATCACCTTCGAGGCGATTGCGGGCAGCTTCGTTACCCTCTCTTCCATCGTGCTGCAGGTGGGCATCGGCGTCGTGATACTCGTGGGCGTCAACCTGCTCACGGCGGGCAGCCTCGACGTGATCAAATACCTGACCTTCACCATGATCAGCACCCGCATCTACGCGCCCGTGCTCGCCATTTTGACCATGCTTGCCGAGGTGATGTACCTGTTCACATCGACGAAGCGCATGCAGCAGCTCCGCGACGAGCCCGCGATGGAGGGCGACACGAACGTGACGCTCCCGGACTGCAACATCGAGTTTAAGAACGTCACCTTCGCCTATAACAGGGACGATGTAATCAGGGACATGAGCATCACGCTGCCGCAAAATGCCGTCACCGCGCTTGTGGGCCCCTCCGGTTCCGGAAAGAGCACCATCTCGCGCCTCATCGCGCGCTTCTGGGACGTGAACCGGGGCGAGATTTTGATCGGCGGCAGGAACATCCGCGATATCGACCCCGAAACGCTGATGAAGTATATGAGCTTTGTGTTCCAGGACGTGGTGCTCTTCAACGACACGGTGATCAACAACATCCGCATCGGCAGGCAGGGCGCGACGGACGAGGAAGTGCGCGTCGCGGCCAGAATCGCCCGGTGCGACGAATTCATTGAAAAAATGGAAAACGGCTATCAAACGCTCATCGGCGAAAACGGCTGCACGCTCTCCGGCGGGGAGCGCCAGCGGATTTCCATCGCGCGCGCGATACTCAAGGACGCGCCCATCGTGCTCCTGGACGAGGCGACGGCTTCCATCGACCCCGAAAACGAGGTCCTGATTCAGGAAGCGATATCCGAGCTGATCCGCGGCCGGACGGTGATCGTGATCGCCCATCGGCTCAAGACCGTCGCCGGCGCCAACAAGATCATCGTGCTCGAGGAGGG
>JAEWMV010000058.1 GCA_023393045.1 Bacillota bacterium
CGCTCTTTGCGCCGCCGCCTCGTTTTCAAATATGCCGAACACCGCGCTTCCGCTGCCCGTCATGGAAGAAGCCTGCGCGCCCGCTTCCTTCATGCGGGAAAGAAGGCTGCCGATTTCCGGCACGAACGAGCAGGCCGCGTCCGTGAGCGCGTTGCCGATATAGGGCAGCAGCGCGTCCCGGTCTCCCCGGCGGATGGCCGCGAGCGCGCCGTCCGTCGTCCCCGCGGGATACGGGGGTTGAAGCGCCGCGAACACCTCTTTTGTGCCCGCGCCGCGTTCAGGCTGCACGATGAGCAGGGGCAGATCCATAAACGGCAGGGGCGTGAGGATCTCCCCCCTCCCCTCGCACAGCGTGAGGCCGCCGTTTAGAAGAAACGGCACGTCGGAGCCGATGGAGAGCGCGAGGGCGGCAAGCTCCGCCTCATCAAGCGCGTGATGGCGATTTTGCAGTGCGCGGATAAGCGCCGCCGCGTCCGCGGAGGAACCGCCAAGCCCTGCCTCGGGCGGTATCCCGCGTATGATATGCGCCCCAGCGCCCGGTGTGCCGCCCTTTTCGCAATAAGCCGCCGCCGCGCGAAGCGCCGCGTTTTTTTCCGGCAGGGGCGGGTCGGCCGTGACGCAAACGCCCTGCGTATCGAAATCGATTTGAATTTCATCGCACAAATCAATCGCCAGCATGATCGTGCGAAGCGCGTGATAACCATCCGCCCGCTTGCCCATCACATCCAAGGTGAGGTTGATTTTTGCGTACGCTTTGACGTCCATACCAGCATTATATACGCCGGGCGCATAAAAATCACGCGCAGCGTCAATCATCGTGATAACAACGCAACGATTTCGGAGGTTTTTTATGCTAATAAAACGCATTTTGGCGGCCGCAGTAACGGCGGCGCTTTGCTTTTTGCCCGTATCCCCCGGCAACGAGGGGATATTCAGGCTGCACGTCATCGCCAACAGCGACGGCGCGGCGGATCAGGCGGCGAAGCTTGCCGTGCGCGACGCGATACTCTCCTACGAAGCGGACATGGCCGCCTGCGCCGACAATGAAACGGCCAAGGCCATGCTCATGGAGGACGGGGAGGCGCTGCTCAGTATTATAGAAGCGACGCTTCAAGACGCGGGCATGGACTACGGCGCGCAACTGATGATAGGCGTCTATGACTTCCCCGACAGGGAATATGGGGACACGCTTTACCCCGCGGGCCGGTACGAGGCGCTGCGCGTGGTGCTGGGCGAGGGGCAGGGCCGTAACTGGTGGTGCGTGATGTTTCCGCCATTATGCATATTGGAGCTTCCCGACGGGAAAATTGATTATGAGAAGCTGGACGCCGATTTTGAAATCGACGGACTCAAATTCAACAGTTTTCTTATCAAGCTTATTAAAAGCATAGACGGAGGGAAGCTATGGCAATGGATACAAGCAGGAAAAAGTACGCAGTAACACTTGCATTCGCGCTTGCGCTTTGCATGCTGCTGCAAAGCACCGTGTACGCGGCGTCATTGAAGCAGGGTTCGAGCGGGCAGGAAGTGACCACGCTGCAGACCAAGCTCAAACGCTGGGGATACTACTCGGGCGCGATCGACGGCAAATTCGGCCCGCAGACCAGGAATGCCGTGGTCTATTTTCAGCAGAAGAACGGGCTTGTGGCGGACGGCATCGTCGGCCCCCAGACGGCGGCCGCCATGGGCATGACGCTCACCACGTCAGGCAGCGGCTCGGGGAGCTCCTCATCAAGCGGCAACAGCGACCTCTACCTACTCGCGCGCTGCGTCTACGGCGAAGCGCGCGGCGAGCCGTATAAGGGGCAGGTCGCGGTGGCGGCGGTGATTTTAAACCGCGTCAGAAGCAGCCAGTTCCCCAACTCCATCAGCGGCGTGATCTACCAGAGCGGCGCGTTCGACGCGGTGTCAGACGGACAGATCAACCTCACGCCGGACGAGAACGCCATAAAGGCCGCGACCGACGCCATGAACGGCTGGGACCCCACCAACGGCTGCCTCTACTATTACAACCCGGACACCGCGACGAACAAATGGATGCTTTCGCTTCCCATCACGCTCAGGATCGGCCGACACGTCTTCGCATTGGGCCAGTAAGGGGGAAATGAATATGAGCGACAGAGCAAGAGACATTATCACAAAGGTACTCATCCCGCTGGCGCTGGTGATCGCGGTGGTCTCCCTCGCCTTCTGGGGCGCGCAGCAGAAAGCGCTTGCGGACGATTATAAGAACACCACCACCGCCATGTATCGCCGCGCGTTCACGGAGCTTTGCACCGACATGGGCAATCTGCACACGGCGCTTGGCAAACTGCGCGTGGCGCAAAGCCCCACGCAAAACGTGCTGCTCTTAGACGACATCTGGCGGCTTTCCGGCTCGAGCGTGGGCATGCTCAGCCAGATCCCTTCCTCCCATTTGGATACGGTGGAACTCAACCAGTTCATCACGCGCGTGGGGGATTACGCGCACGTGCTCACCAAGAAGGCGCTCGCGGGCGAAACGGCCACGGAGGACGACGCCAAGCAGCTTGAGGCGCTCTACACCCGCTGCGGCGAGATCGCCACCGACCTCAACGAGCGGCTCAGCATCGGCGACGTGCCCGTGGCCGCCGTTACCGGCGACGAATACTATACCGCCAACGACGACAGCTACACGAGCAACGAGAACCAGGAGAAGTTCCCCACCCTCATCTACGACGGGCCGTTCTCCGAAGCCACGGAGAAGCAGGAGGCAAGAGGCGTCTCGGGCGACGAGGTGGACGAGGCCAAGGCACGGGAAATCGCACAGAAGCTCACGGGCGCGGCGGACTTCGACTCCTCCGGCGAATCCAACGGCAAAATCCCGGCGTTCGACTTCCACGGCGCGTTTGACGACGGGCGCGAGGTGGATATTTCCATCACCAAGAAGGGCGGCTCGCTCATATGGTTCATGTCCACGGCCACGGGCAACGCCTCCGGCGTGCCGCAGGACGAACAGAAGATTGAAAAGCTCAAGCAAACCGGCATACAATGGCTCGCCGAGCAGGGATATGAGAACATGACGGCGACCTACGCCCAGTATTACGCGGGCAGCGCCCTCATCAACTACGCTTATGTGCAGGACGACGCCATCGTCTACAACGACCTCATCAAGGTGTGGATAGACGTGGAGACCTACGAGATCGTCGGCGCGGACGCGCGCAACTACCTATATAGCCACACCGAGCGCGACATCGCGCAGCCCGTGCTCTCCCCCGAGGAGGCGGAAGCGAAGGTTTCGGTGAACCTGGACATCCAGAGCCGGGAGCTCGCGCTCATCCCCGTGACGCCCACGACGGAGCGCCTGTGCTACGAGTTCAAGGGCACCTGCAACGGGGACGAGTATATCATCTACATCGACGCGGAGACGGGCGCCGAGCAGCAGATTTTCGTGATCATCAACACCGAAAACGGGCAGCTCACGCTCTAGGCGATTGACAAGCGCATAAGAATATTCTATGATGAATGAAATCGCACAGTTACATCTTAACCGTGCGATTTATTTAACCCGGGAGGCGCGCGCTATGGAGGATGTTTACCGCCTTTTGCTGGGCGATGACGCCCCCGCATGGCGAAAAAGACCGCCCGCGCTCGATTATTTAGCGCTCGCGCGCCGCGCGCTTGATTTGCTGCCCGAAGCCGATGCGTCGGACATCGCCACGCGCGAGGGGCTGGCGCTCGCAAGGCTCTCTACCCTTTCAAAGAAGCCGCATACCGGCTTGCCCGACGACGCGCATGTGAAACAAACGCTTTGGCTGCTCATAGGAGCCGTGGCTTTCCCATATGATAAGGCACGCGCCAGGGC
This sequence comes from Bacillota bacterium, assembly GCA_023393045.1. GTDB lineage: Bacteria > Bacillota > Clostridia > Christensenellales > CAG-138 > Phil1. The sequence goes on from JAEWMV010000058.1 coordinate 3,824, forward strand.
GCGGCTCAACGAGGCGAGCGAGGCGGTGCTCGCCCTCACGCACGGCGTTTCCCCGCGCGAGCGCGAAGAGCTGCGCGCCCGCTGCGGCGAAGCGGCCGCCGCCATGGCGAGGCTTTTGAGCTTTGCGATCAAACAACAAGGAGGTTGAGCGATGGAAATTAAATGGTACGGACACAGCTGTTTTCTCATAACGTCCGAATCGGGCGTGCGCATCCTCACGGACCCGTACGACCCCGAGGTCGGTTACCCCATGCATAAGATCGCGTGCGACGCGGTGAGCGCAAGCCACGCGCACCACGACCACAACTATTTTGACATGTGCGAGGGCAATCCCGTAAAAATTACCGAACCCGGAGAATATGAAGTGGGAGGCATTGCCGTTTCCGGCGTTTCCACCTGGCACGACGCCGAGCACGGCGCGAAGCGCGGGCGCAACATCGTGTTCGTCTTCACCATAGAGGACATGCGCGTGGTGCATGCGGGCGACATCGGCGAGGTGCCGGACGAAGCTACGCTCGCGGCCATCGGCCATGCGGACGTGCTGCTCGTGCCCGTGGGCGGGTATTATACGATAGACGCCGCCGGTGCGCGCGCACTTGCCAACGCACTTGACCCCAAGGTGGTCATCCCCATGCATTACAGGACGGACGCGCTCGACGCCCATTTTAAGCTCGCCGGGATAGAACCTTTCATCAAGTCCCTTGAGAACTGCGCGGTGCACCGCCTGCGCCAGAGCGAATGTACGCTGACGAAAGCGAGCCTGGGCTCGGATCGCGTCATCACGCTCGAATACGCGCGGGAGTGAGCGCGCGCATGCGTTTTCAGGGTTTCCCCGAAGGGTTTGACCGGGCCGCCGCCCTCGTGGACGCGGGGACGGAAGCGCTCGCGGTCTTTGGCGACGGCGCAATCGTAAAAACGGCGCAGGGCCGGGGCGTATCGCCCCTGCTCGCGCTCGTGGACGCGGAGACGGACGCAAAAACCCTGCGCGGCGCGGCCGTAGCGGATAGGGTCATAGGCAAGGCCGCGGCGATGCTGCTCGTATACGCAGGGGCAACCGCCGTTTACGGCGCGATTATGAGCGAGGCCGGGCAATACTATCTGCTCGCGCACGGCGTCACGGCTTCATACGGCAAGCTCGTGCCGCGCATCGCCAACCGCAGCAGGGACGGCATGTGCCCCGTCGAGCAGGCGGTGCTCGACGAAAACAACCCGGGAGCCGGAATCGAAAAGATCCGGGCGGAACTCGAACGGATGCAAAGGGCAAACAGAAAATAGAGCCAAAAACGACCGCGCAAGCGGTCGTTTCTTGCAGTCATTTTCAATTGTCGATTACCTTAAGCAGCGCCGAGAAAAGTATGAAGTCGTGGTCGGCGGCGAGGCCGCCCTCGCCCGGTTTGCCGTAGGGAGCGGGCCTCGCGCCGAAATCGTCGTAGACGATGCGCGCGCGGCATTCGATTTTATCAGGGCCTATGAGCGTGAAGCGGTAGGTCTCGCCCGCGGCGCCCCAGGCCTCGCACGCGACCTGCCCGATGGTGAAAAGCGCGGTGTCGGCCGCGTCGTCCCCGGCTTCAAAACCGAGCTTTTCGCGCGGCACAAGCGCATAGTACCCGGTTGAAATCACGCGCGTGCGCGGATCGCGTCCCACGGTCCCAAACGCACCGAACTGCCGTAGCGACGCGCCCGAGACGCCCGTTTCCTCAAAAAGCTCGCGCGCGGCGGCGTCCTCAAGCTCCTCGTCGAACTCCACAAAGCCGCCCGGCAGCGCCCAGCGCCCGATATAGGGATGGTTGCGGCGGCGGATCAAAAGCACGCTGAGCTCCGGCGCGCCGGTAAAAACCGCCATATCGACCGTCGCCGACGGCCGGCGGTAGGCGCTTTCGTCATAGGAGGCGAGAAATTCCTCGAGCGTGCGGCCTTTTTCGTCGCGCATTTCCGGCATTTGCTAAATTCCTCCCCTTTTTTCATTGCTTTTATTATATCATGCCCCGCAAATGGCAATATATATAATTATGAAATTTGCGCTGGAGATGATATAATGCGAAGTCAGAAACTTTTTGCGCTCAAAGGCGAAGCGCGGGGCGCTGCGCGCCTCGTGTACGAGGGCGGCGGCGGGATGCTGAGCGTGGACATCGCGCCGCGCGGCGCGGAAGAATGCGAGGCGTGGCTCGTCCCTATGAAGGGGCAGCTGCTTCGCGCGCCGCTTGGGCCCACGATGACGGCCGCCGTTCCCCCGAACGCCGCCGAGGCAGCGGGCGTGTTCATCTCCCGCGCGGGCAAAATCATCGCCAGCGGAAGCAACGGCCTCCCGCGCGCAGATATGGAGAGCGCGGCGCTGCGCGTGCAACTCGCCCTCGCCCACGACGCAAAAAAGGCGCGGCTGGCCGAGGAAAAACCCGCGGACGCGCCGGAAAAGCCGAAAACGCCTCCCGCAGCGGCAACACCGCCGCCAAATGCGGAGACTCCCAAGGAGGCAAAACCGCCGGACGTCCCCGTCAGGGAAAACCAGACAGAGGTTCGAATCCGCTATGCTCCACCATCGGAGCCCGCCGCGCAGCCAAACGAAGAGCATGCGGCTGTTAAGAGCAGTGTCATTGATACTGCCCAACAGCGCGCGCAAGCGCGGGAGAACATCGTGATGGCAAGCCGCGCGCATACGACGCCCTTCCCGCACATCCAAAGCGACGACATGGCGCGCCTTCGGGAGGAACGCGCGCTTCGCGCGATGCGCGAGGCCCTCGTTGACCCCAAGGTGAAAAGCGAGGCCGCGCAGTCCATACTCTCCATGGCAAACAGGCTTTTTTACCCGACGCATGAGCAGGACGCGCCAAACGCCTTCATCGAGAAGGAGGCCGCCGCGCAAAAGCCCACGACGCCCGCGCCCGGGCAGGGCGTGAAGCGCAGCATGAACCGGATGGGAACGCCCGTGCCGCCCGCGCAGAAAAACGGCGCGTATCCGCCCGCGGGGCCGGGGAACCGGCGCGCACCCAGAGGGCGCTTCAACAGGCCGCGCTAGGCCGCCACAACATATGGCGCAAGCGCGAAACGCATGGCACAAGCGTCCCTAAATTGCCTGAAAAATCCTGCTTTTTTAGACTTCTTTTCGTTGACATCCCCCTTTGCGTGTGGTAGATTATTGAAGGTATCCCCCGCAAGGGGGGTTTATTTAGGTACGTAGTTTGCTAAAGTTGCGGCAGCGTGCCGTGAAATACAGGAGGTTACCGGAATGCGCGTCAAGATCACGTTGGCATGCACAGAGTGCAAGCAGAGGAATTACAATACCTTCAAGAACAAGAAGAACGATCCCGATCGCATCGAGTTCAGCAAGTATTGCCGCTTCTGCCGCAAACACACCGCCCACAAAGAAGCCAAGTAAAAGAGGAGGGCGCGATGGTTAAGGAAAAGGACAAGAAGCCCAATCTCTTCCAGCGCTTGGGCAAGTTTTTCCGCGAGGTGTTCGGCGAACTGAAAAAGGTCACCTGGCCCACCGGCAAGGAGCTCGTCTCCTACACGGCGACGGTGCTGGTGTTCATTCTGATCGTCGCCGTGCTCATCGGTGTGCTTGATTTCGGCTTTGGCGAAGGCTTCAAGGCGCTTGGCACGCTGGATCTCGGCGCCGGCAGCACGCCCGCCGTGACCGCGACCCTTACGCCCGAGGCGAGCGCGACTCCCACCCCCGCAGTTGATGCCACAAGCACGCCTGCCGGGACCAATTAAGGAGAAGCTATGGCCGAGGAAGCCAAATGGTATGTAGTCCATACCTATTCGGGCTACGAGAACAAGGTCAAGGAAGACCTTGAAAAAACCGTGGAGAACCGCAGCCTGCAGGATCTGATCCTGGAGGTGAAGTACCCCACGGAAGAAGTCGTGGAAATGAAAGACTCCAAGCGCAAGGTCGTGCAGCGCAAGCTCTTCCCCGGTTACGTGATGGTCAAGATGATCATGAACGACAACACATGGTACGTCGTGCGCAACACGCGCGGCGTGACGGGCTTCGTGGGGCCGGGCTCAAAGCCCATCCCCCTCACGGACGAGGAAGTCACGGCCATGGGCGTGGAGCATATCCCCATCGAGCTCGACATCGTCGTGGGCGAAAGCGTGCGCGTGGTGTCCGGCCCGCTGGAGAACTTCATCGGCATGGTGGAAGCGCTCGACCCCGAGCGGCAGAAGGTCAAGCTGGTGGTTTCCATGTTCGGCCGCAACACGCCGGTGGAACTCGATTACATTCAAGTACAAAAACTCTAAACGAGTTTTGTACTTGAAGCTAACAGCTAACAGTGAATAGTGAATAACTATTTTGTTGGCTTGAAGCGGGGCACAATAGAAATAAATAGCTATTCACTATTCACCATTAGCTATTAGTTGCTTTTCCCCGCGAACCCCTGTTAGGTATGACAACCTTACTTAGTAAAGCTGTCATAGTGGGAGGCCGGAGCCGAGCGCTGCTAGTGGCAGATGAAGCGAGGCGTAAGACCAGTGAACAAGGGAGCCGAAGGAGGCGCAGTCCGACGCGCGGCGACCATTGTGAACTGCGAGGTAAGCAGTTTAGGTATGCACCCCTTTGGGGTTCGCATAGGTGGGAGGACGCACCGCGTCCGCTCGCACCACATTTTATTTAGGAGGAAATTTCAATGGCAAAGAAGATCACCGGCTTCGTAAAGCTGCAGATCCCGGCCGGTAAAGCCACGCCCGCGCCGCCGGTGGGCCCGGCGCTCGGCCAGCACCAGCTCAACATCATGGGCTTTTGCAAGGAGTTCAACGAGCGCACCGCAAAGGACATGGGGCTTATCATACCGGTCGTGATCACCGTGTATCAGGATCACTCCTTCACCTTTGTGACCAAGACGCCGCCGGCGAGCGTGCTCATCAAGAAGGCCGTGGGCCTGCAGAGCGGCTCCGGCCGTCCCAATGTGGACAAGGTCGCAAAGATCACGCAGGCGCAGCTTCGCGAAATCGCAACCATGAAAATGACCGACCTCAACGCCGCGAGCGTGGAGGCCGCCATGAGCATGATAGCCGGTACCGCCCGCAGCATGGGCGTCACCGTAGCGGACTGACGGGCGAAGCCCTGATCTATTGTGGGAGGCCAAGGGCCGTTACTACCACAGGAAGGATTAAATTATGAAGCATGGCAAGAAATACCGGGAGAGCGTTAAGCTCGTTGATTCCCAGAAGCTCTATGATCCGCGTGAGGGCATGGACGTGGTCATCTCCACCGCCCGCGCCAAGTTCGACGAAACCGTCGAAGCATCCATCCGCCTCGGCGTCGACCCGCGCCACGCCGACCAGCAGGTCCGCGGCACGGTGGTGCTGCCCCACGGCACGGGCAAGACCGTGCGCGTGCTGGTTTTTGCCAAGGGCGAAAAGGCCAAGGAAGCGCAGGACGCCGGCGCCGATTATGTGGGCGACGACGACCTCATCAAAAAGATTCAGACCGAGAACTGGTTCGACTTCGACGTGTGCGTGGCCACCCCGGACATGATGGGCGCCATCGGCCGCATCGCCCGTGTGCTGGGTCCCAAGGGCCTCATGCCTAACCCCAAGAGCGGCACCGTGACCATGGACGTCGCGCGCGCCATCGCGGAGATTAAGGCCGGTAAGGTCGAGTACCGCGTGGACAAGACCTCCATCATCCACGTCCCCGTGGGCAAGGTTTCCTTCGGCGGCGAAAAGCTCACCGAGAACCTTTCCGCCCTCATGGACGCGGTCATCAAGGCGAAGCCCGCCTCCGCCAAGGGCACCTATGTCAGGAGCCTCGTGCTCTCGACCACCATGGGCCCAGGCGTGAAGTTCAACGGCCTCAAGTTCTCCTGAGAATCAAACATTTGTTGACAAACCGCGGGGTAGTGTGATACACTGCCCCGTGGAAAATCAAATAACGCGCAGCCAAAGACAGCAGGTGCCGCCCCGTGCGGCTCAATATCCCGCCGAGGTGAAGCAAAGATGCGAACAGCGTCCTTTCATCCTTTGTCTTGCGCAAAGGATTTTATTTTGTAAGGAGGTGAAACAATGGCAAACATCAAGAACATCGAGATGAAAGCCCAGCAGGTTGAAGAAATCCGCGAAAAGCTCGAAAAGGCACAGTCCGTGGTCGTGTTCGACTACCGCGGCCTTACGGTTGAGGAAGTGACCAATCTGCGCCGTGAAATGCGCAGCGCCAACGTCGAGTACGTGGTGCTCAAAAACGGCATGGTCGAGCGCGCGGCAGCGCTGCTCAACATCGACGCGTCCCTCAACGAGCAGCTCAAGGGGCCTTCCGCCTTCGCGTTTGGCTATGACGACCCCGTCGCGCCCGCGAAGATACTCAAGGACACCATCAAGAAGCTCAAGAAGTGCGAAATCAAGGGCGGCCTCATCAACGGCGCGGTATCCACCGCCGCCCAGATGGAAACGCTGGCCGACCTGCCCTCGCGCGAACAGCTCATCGCCAGGCTGCTTGGCAGCATGATGCGCCCCATATCCGGCCTTGCCATCGTGCTGGACCAGATCGCCAAGAAGGCGAGCGGTTCCGAGCAGGCGGCTGCCGAGTAAGGCAAAAGAGAACACAAACGACCCAAATAATATAGGAGGATTAAGAAAATGAATAAAGAGCAGCTGATTGCCGATATCAAGGCCATGACCGTGCTTGAGCTCGCAGAGCTCGTGAAAGCCCTCGAGGAGGAGTTTGGCGTATCCGCCGCCGCCACCGCCGTTGCGGTTGCCGGCCCCGCCGCGGGCCCCGCCGCCGAGGTGGAGGAGAAGACCGAGTTCGACGCCATATTGAAGGACGTCGGCCCCGAGAAGATCAAGGTCATCAAGGCCGTGCGCGAGCTGACGGGTCTGGGCCTCAAGGAAGCCAAAGACCTCGTCGACGGCGCCCCCAAGCCCCTCAAGGAAGGCGTTTCCAAGGAAGAATGCGAGAAGATCGCCGCCATGTTCAAGGAAGTCGGCGCGACCGTGGAAATCAAGTAAGGTATCTTTTGCAGGAATCAAAACGGCCCTCGCCACGAGCGGGGGTCGTTTTATTTTCAGCACTCCCAGCGGCGCCCGCCCCGCCTTGACAAACGCCCTGCCGGAAAGGATAATAGATTCAAACGACAGACAAGATAAAATCATCCATCCATATAAAGGAGGACATCAATGGGCATTATCAGGGCAATTACCGGCGCCATAGGCGGCGCGCTCGCCGATTCCTGGCTCGAGGTGGTCGAGTGCGGGGACATGGGGGACAATACGGTCTTCGCTTCCGGCGTGAAGGTGCGCCAGGGGGACAGGCGCAACCAGAATGTCAAGGGC
>JAEWMV010000198.1 GCA_023393045.1 Bacillota bacterium
ATGTTGCCGAGCGCTTGCCCGGCGAGCCCGCCCGGAAGCTGCAGTTTTTTCATAATCCAAGCCCTCCCCTGAGGAATAGATTGACGATGATCTGTACGAGGGCGACGGGCGTCATCACCCGCCAGCAGAAGCGCACCATCTGGTCCATGCGGATGCGCGCCACGGAAGCGCGAAGCAGCGCTAGAAGCAGCACCAGCGCGAGGGTTTTTACGAGGTAGAATAAGAAGTCAAGCCAACCCGTGCCCGTCACATAGGGCAGGAAGAGCGCGGCCACGACGGAGGCGATTACTGCAAGCTCGCATGAGGCGCTCGCGCGCATGAAGGCGAGGTGGCGTCCGCTGTACTCGACCAGCGCGCCGCCCACGATTTCGGTTTCCGCCTCGGGCGCGTCAAAAGGCGCGCGCTCAAGCTTGCTCTGGGCGCACAGCAGCGCGATGAAAAAGGCGGGCAGATTGATGAGCGTGTAGAGCGGGTGCGCGGCGTAAAACGCGAGGATGCCCGTCATGCTCCACGTGCCCGCGAGTATGGCAGGGGAGAGGAAGGCGATGAAAAGCGGCACCTCGTAGGCGAACATCTGGGTGAGGGTGCGAAACGCGCCCATGATGGTGTACACGTCGTGGGAGGAGAAGCCCGCGAGGAACAGGCACATCGTAGGGATGGTCAAAAGGTAGAGCGCCACGACGAGGTCACCCTCGAAAACGATCGCGGCGGAGCTCCCCCACACCGGCACGCACACGAAGGCCGTGATCACCGCGGCAAGCGAGATGACGGGCAGCGCCGCGAACATCAGCTTGCCTGCGTTGTGCGGGATGATGACCTTTTTGCCGATGAGCTTGAGGAAATCCGCCAGCGGCTGATACCACGGCGGCCCCATGCGGTTTTGCATGCGCGCGTACGCCTTGCGATCCACGAACTCCAGAACAAAGGCGTAGGACAGCAGGAAGAAAAGGCCCGGAAACAGCAGTATTTTAAGCAGGTCTAAGAGCATGGCCGCCTCCTTGCCTCAGCGTTTTGGGAACTCCCTCAGGCGTATGCCGGAGGGGTCTATCCCAAGCGATTTGTAATGCGCGACGCTGCGGCGGCGCAGCGCGTCCCATGTGAGCGTTTCGTTTCCGTCCCCGTCCGAAAGGTCGATGGCGCGATCCGTGCAGGAATAGCACGGGTCGATGGCCGCGATGATGATCGGCACATCCGCGAGGTGGAAACCCTCGAGCATGTGGCTCATGCCGTGCCAGTTGGCCTCCGACGGGGCGCGCACGCGCACGCGGTCGGGCATGTCGCTGCCGTTGGCGCGGATGTAATGGATGTCCTCCCCGCGCGGCGCTTCCACGCGGTAGAGGTTCTCGCCCGCGGGCACCCTGCGCGGCGCCTTGACCGCGATGGGGCCTTCGGGCAATTCATCGAGCATGGCGCGGATAAGGCGCACGCTCTCGAGCATTTCCTTCACGCGCACGATGGTGCGGCCGTACACGTCGCAATGGTCGTCCGTCATGCCGTTGACCTTGATTTCACGATACACGCCGTAGGGCTCAATGATGCGTATGTCGTCCATGATGCCCGCGGCGCGGGCCACGGGCCCCACCGCGCTGAAGCGCTTCACGTCCTCGGGCCTGAGCAGGCCGATGCCCGAGAGCCGCCCGATGAGCGTGGGCTCGGTCGCGGCAAGCTCCGCGTAATATTTCAGCTTTTCCTCCAGCGCGTCCATGACCTTGCGGATTTCTTCGATGAGTTCCGGCTCAAGGTCGCGCCGCACGCCGCCGTAGGTGTTCACGCCGTAGTTGACGCGGTTGCCGCCTATGGCGGCGAGCATGTCGAGCACGCGCTCGCGGTCGCGCCAGGTGTACATAAAAAGCGTGTCAAAGCCGATTTCGTGCGCGGCCACACCCAGCCATAAAAGGTGGCTGTGCAGCCGCTCCAGCTCACCCACCACGCCGCGTATATACTGGGCGCGGCGCGGCACCTCAAGGCCGCACATCTCCTCCACGCATTGGCAAAAGGCCGACGTGTGCGCGTGGGAGCATATGCCGCACACGCGCTCTATGATGTAAAGATCGCGCATATAGGTGCGGCTCTCGCACGCCTTTTCAAGCCCCCTGTGGTTGTAGCCGATTTCCACCACGGCCTTCTCCACGACTTCGCCGTCGAGCGTGATCTTGAAGCTGCCGGGCTCCTTGAGGGAGGGGTGCTGCGGCCCTATGGGCAATACGACCTTGTGGCTGCATTCCTCGTTCATTTGCCCGCCTCCTTACCCGCGCCGCCCCCGGCTTTTTCCGGTGGCTCGTAGCGCATGGTGCTTTTGTTGAAATACTCGGGCTTCCATTCCTTGCGAAGGGGATATTCCCCCTTGGGCCAGCCGTCGGGCAAAGGATAGGAGGGGCCCTCGGGCAGCCCCTTCATGTCCGCGCCAAAAAGATCCACAAGCTCCCGCTCATGCAGCGTGAGCGAGGGGTAGAGCGCGGATTGGGATTTGACCTGCGGCGCGGCTTTGGGCACTTTTTCGCGGATGACGAGCAATATGTAGTCCTCGTTGGACACGATGTAGGAAAAGCCCAAATCCTCCCCCTCGTCCGTGCCCACGATGTGCTCGCCCTTTAAAAAGCCCAACTCGTCGTGCGCGAAGCGCAGCGCCGCCTCAAACTCGCGCGGCGGCAGGTATTGCGTAAACACGCGCATGCGCCGCGGGGAATACGCTTTCGCCGCGGGGAATTGTCCGTTGATCTTATAGATTGCTTCCTGCTCCGTCATGTTCGCCCGCCTCCTTTCCCTTCGTTTTCTTCTTTTCCGCTTTTGCCGGTTTTATGGTGGCCAGCAGCTTATCCACGGCGTGGATGATGGCCTCGGGATGCACGGCGCAGCCGGGTATGTACGCGTCCACGGGGATGACCTCCTCCACGCCGCCGGTCACGCAGTAGCACCCGTCGAATATGCCGCCCGTACAGGCGCAGGTGCCCACCGCAATGACGAACTTGGGCGAGGACATCTGGTCGTATATCTGCTTCAACCGCTCGCGCGTCTGCAAGGTGACCGCACCCGTCACCACCAGCACGTCCGCGTGGCGCGGGCTGCCCTGCTGCAAAATGCCCAGGCGCTCCACATCGAAGCGGGGCGTGAGCGCGTCCACCACCTCGATGTCGCAGCCGTTGCACGCGCCCGCGTTGAAGTGGATGATCCAGGGGGATTTCTTTTTGCCCCAGGCGATAGCTTTGTCAAGAAGGCTCATCGTTTACCTCCGAAAGAGAATGAGCATCGCGAGCACGCCCGCGAATATGTAGGCGACAGGCAGCAGCGTGTGCCCGGCGGGGGCGGTCGCCACCACCAGCACCAGCACGTGCATCACCGTGAAAAAGAACGCGTAGCCAAAGAGCCTGTAGTAATTGGGGCTCACGAAATGGCGCACCGTCTCCTCATCCTGCCCGCAGGCGTAGGGGTCAAGCTCGTGCGCGCCGCCGGGCGTCGTGTCCGCCTTGCGCGCGAGCACGCGCGAGATGAGCGCGGCGAGCAGCGCGAAGAGCAGGAATATCACGGGCGCCGAGATTAAAATTTCTCTCATCGCAAACCTCCTTTAGCCCTTGAGGGAACGCAGACGGCGGATGTCCATGCTGCCGTGCTTGCGATAGAGGCTGATCGCAATGCCCGAGAGCACCACGGCCGTGACCACCTCGAGCACGATGATGGTGACCACGAACGCCTGCGCGAGGGGCATGTTGCCGTTGATGAGGCCGCCGAGTATGATGAACACCGTGATGGCCTTCATCGCCACCTCGATGCCGATGATGATTTTGAGCATGTGCTGCGTGCGAATCAACCCAATGCAGCCCGCGAGTATCATCACGAGCCCGGCGGCGAGTATGATGTCCGTATAGCTCATCCGTTCTCACTCTCCTTGAAGAACACCACGATGGCGGCGGTGCCCGTAATCAGCGCGATCATCTGCCCCCAGATGTCCACCTGGCGCGTTTCCCAGAAGGTTTCGCTAAACGACGCCCCGCTTATGACCTTGGCCCCTTCGCCGAGCGTGAAGCCCGAGAGCGCGGCGATGAGCATGAGCGCCGCGCCCGCGACGATGAGGACGACGGGCAAATGCTTCATGCGGCGCGCGTCCTGATCCTCAGGCGCAGGCAGCGTCCTGTCCCCGGAGGAGAGGCTCACCGCCGAAATGAATATGACCGTCACAAGCCCGGAACATACGGAAATTTCAAATATCGCGGCCCAGGTGGCGCCGAGGATATACATCAGCACGCCGCTCGCCGCGCTTGTCACCGCGAGCGCGATGCCCGCGGTAATCAGGCGGTTGCTCATAATGGAAACAACGCCGAAGGCGAGCATGAACGCGAGGCAGATATAAATGGCGATATCCATCTCTTGACCTCCTTAAAACATGCCGATGCTCTGCAGGTACACAAGCAGCAGCGGGAAAATGAGCCCCGCGCCGATGTTGACGGCGGACAGGGCGATCTCGGCGAAGCGTATGCTGCCGCTTATCTCCCTGACCTCTTCGAATTTGGCGTTGAGCGGCCCGAAGAACACCTTCTTCTGGAGTCTGAGGAAATACGCGGCGGTGAGTATGCTAAAAAGCAGCGCCACAACGGCAAAGCCTACGTCGCCCGCCTTCCAGAGCGCGAGGAGTATCACAAGCTTGCTCCAGAAGCCCGCAAACGGCGGTATCCCCGCGGCGGAAAGGAAGGAGGTTACGCAGGAAAAGCCCGTCACGGGCATTTTCTTCTCGAGGCCGCCCATCTCTTCAATGTCGAGCGTGCCCACCTGCTCGTGGAGCGCCGCGGCGTTGGAGAAGAGCGTGGTCTTGAACGCCGCGTGGCTGAACACATGCAGCAGCGCCCCCACGAGCCCGAGCGGCGTGCCCGTGGAAAGGCCGAGGAGGATATAGCCCATCTGGCTCACCGAGGAATAGGCGGCGATGCGCTTGAAATGCGTCTGCACGAGCGCGAGCAGCGCGCCGAAGGCAATCGTCACCACGCCGAGTATGGCGAGCGTGAGCCTGAGCGCGGACACCGCGCCAAAGAGCTTTGAAAGGACGATCAGGCCGTATACGCCCGCGATTTTGATCACGATGCCCGAGAGCAGTATCGACACCGCCGTGTCCGCGCTCTGGTGCGCATCCGGAAGCCAGCTGTGGAAGGGCGCGGCGCCCGTTTTTATGGCGAAGCCGGAGATGAGCAGCACCACCGCGCCCCAGCAGAGCCATGTGCGCTCGTCCGTGCGGCCGGCAAGCGTCTGCGGCCCGAGGTCTGCGAAGGCGAGGGAGCCCGTTTTCATAAACAGCAGCGCGAGGCCCGTGAGGATCATGATCGTCGCCAGCGCGGACATGGTGAGGTACTTGAACGCGCCCTCAAGGCCCTTGCTGCTCTTGTACATGGCGATGAGCACGAAGCTTGCGATGCCCGTAATCTCAAGGAACACATAGAGCGAAAGAAGGTCGCTCACGAGCAGTATGCCGTTCATCCCCAACAGGAGCGACATGAGAAGGTTCGTATAGGAGCAGCGGTGGTCGTCTATGGTGCGCTTGGCGGTCAAAACGGAAACGAAGGCCACCATGCCCACACACATGAGCAGGAAGAGCGACACGAGGTCGACGCGAAAATACGCCGCGCGCTCTTTGGCGATATTCCATAAAAGGCCGAAGCGCGCTTCCTTTTCACCCGCAGCCGCAAGCAGAATGAAGCCGGCGATGGCGGCGAAAAACTGTATAAGCGCGACCGCGCCGCTCATCATGATGGTGCGGGTGCGCATCCTCTCGCGCGGCACGGCGTTGTTCACGATAATCGCCGCGAGGGGGAGGACGACGAACAGGTAGGAGAGAGAACGAAGCGTTTGCATGGTTTCGCCTCCTTAGAGCATGACGGCGAGGAAAATCGCGAATATGCACGCGACCCCCACGAGCGCCACGATGAGATATCTCGATATGCTGCCGTTCCAAAAACGCCTGAGCGCGCCCGCGGCGCCCGTCACAAGGCCGGGTATGCCCTTGTCGTACACCCAGGAAATGCCTTTTTCCACCCATTCGCACGCGGCGGCAAAGCCGTTTGCGGCGCCCATGAGCCAATTGTACGGGTCAAGATAACCCTTCTCGGCCACGGCGTAGCATTGTTTGACGCCCGGCGCGTAATGGATGTGGTCCGCGGCGGCAAGCGCGCCCCCGTCGCGGCGGCGGCCGTAGAGGTGGTCGAGCAGCGCTAAGAGCAGCGC
>JAEWMV010000209.1 GCA_023393045.1 Bacillota bacterium
CCTATATCGTTGCCCCCACAGATTTCCCCTCCGTGCGCACGGATGACGCTCTTGCATATGGAAAGTCCCAGCCCGAGGCCGTGCGTGGAATCGCCGGCCTTAGAGGCCGAGGGGGTAAAAAGTGAGCTAATCTCGCTTTCGGAAAGGCCGCGTCCATAATCGCGCACGATGAAGACGGCGCTGCCGTTCTCCTCAAACGCGCGCATATCGATGCGTTCTTCCGCGCCGCCGTATTTTACGGCGTTTTCTATGAGGTTCATGAGAACTTGGACAATCAGCGTCGGGTCCATCGGCACGATTATCAACTCCCTGGGCATCTCAACATGAAAACTGACCCCGGGAAAACGTTTATATGCCCGGTCAAGCACTTCGCCGATGACCTCCTCTACGGGCTCCGCCGTTTTTTTTAACGCGGGCCCATCTGCGCTGACCCGTGTGACCGAGAGCAGATTTTCCACCATGCGAAGGAGCCACGCGGCTTCCTCCTCGATATCATGAATCAGCTGCGCGCGGGTTTTGGGGTCCAGCGTCACGGATTCGCTCTCCAGCGCCGAGCAGGCGCCGATAATCGCTGTAAGCGGGGAACGCAGGTCGTGGCTGATGGCCCGCAGAAAATTGCTGCGGATGCGCTCCGCCTCGGTTTCCATCCGGATCTGCTGCTGAGCGTCCACCAGCCGCTGCTTGGCGATGGCCGCCGCCGCGCGTTTGATGATCAGATCGACCGCCCTGCGTGTTTGCACGGACAGCGGCGCCTGCGCGTCGATCAGTACGCCGATCACTGCAAAGGCCTGTCCTTCCGAAATCAGGGGCGTATACGCGAAAGAGGAAAAAACGCACTCTTCCGTACCGACGCCTGTAGGGAGGCCGGTTTCCAGCGCGCGCCGCACGGCAACGGCCTCTTTGGGATAAAGGATGAGCCCCGCAGGGAACTTGCAGGCGCACCGTATTTTCTGGCTTTCCTGCATATAGAGGACGGAAGGGCGCGCGCTTACCTCGTAAATACACTGAAGCGCAAGCTGAATCAGCGCATCCATGCCCATCGCGTTAAGCAGCCGCATATTTACGTCGTAAATCAGGTCCTCGCGCGTGCTTTGCTGGCTGCTCCGCGCTTTTTGCTCATCCAGTCTGCGATGCAATTCTCCGGTGAGGATGGCCGCCCCCATGGAGAAAGCCGCAGTAAGCAACACGCGCGAAATGCCCGGATATACGCCCTGCACGCCCCTGAGTATGGGCGGCAGGAACCACGCGCCAAGCGAGCAAAGCACGGCGATGGCCAAAACATACGCGCGCTCCGTGCAAAGAAACGCCGCCAGCGCGGAAAAGACGACCGCCGCGGCGGCGCAGAGCTCTTGCACGCCGCCCCAAAAGGCCAACAGAAAACAAACGGTCAGGCATCCAAGCACCGCTGCGAGCCCGGCCGCGATACGCTGCGTCAATTTCCTGCGATGCGCCATGCGCGCTGTTTTCATAGAGACATCATATCACCGATCGGCCTTTCGTCCAACTGCCGGCGTGCTAAGAAAACGCTAAGGAACGGCCCAATTGATTGAAATCGCGGATTTCAAGCGATAACATATTAAAAACACCCCGGATGCCGGAGCATGTCTTGGCCGGCCACGGAGCATGAACGGCGCCGAAAAAACATCAGGAGGGTACACAATATGAAACGCATCGTTTCCCTGTTTCTTGCGGTTATGCTGCTATTAGCGCTGGCGGCGGCCTGCCAGGACCCCGGCGGCGATATCGACGCGCAGCCGACGGATGGATTGCCGATCGGGACGGACGGAGGCGAACTGCAGCCGGCCGGAACCGACCCGGCGGAGTCGCTGGAATATGTCGACGTATATAAGACCTATTTTACCAGCGAGTATCCGACGCTCAACTACTATACCTCCATCTATGGCGGCGTGCGGGGGTTGGCCGTCAATTGTGTGGAATCTTTGGCTGAGCCGGATGAGTATGGTATTTACCAGCCCGCCATGGCGGAAAGCTGGGAAACCAACGAGGACTGCACCGTTTGGACGTTCCATCTGCGCCAAGGGGTGGAATGGGTGGATTATCAGGGCAATCCGACAGGCATGAAGGTCACCGCAGAGGACTATGTGGACGCTGTGCGCTACATCGGCGACCCGCTCAACGGAGCGTATTCGATTCGTGTCGTGCGGGGTCTGATCGCGGGCTTATCCGACTATTACTGGGGACTGGACGATATTGATTCCGGCGTGGATACGACGACTCCGCGCGAGACCCTGGTTGCGTCCTTCGACGAAGCCGTCGGCGTGAAAGCGCTGGATGAATACACCCTGGAGTATACGCTGACCGCCAGCGCGCCTTATTTCCTCTCCCTAATTGAAGGCAGCACGCTTCTTCTCCCGTGCGAATATTCGTACATGACGGAAATGGGCGAGGATTTCGGCATCGACAACCAGCACATGCTTTACTGCGGCGCATATTACCTGAACACGTTTGAGCGCGACAAGAAAATCGTCCTGACTGCCAATCCTCATTACTGGGATAAGGACAATGTCACCATCGCTTCCATCGAGCAGCAGATGCTGGGCGACACCATGACGGCGCTCGAAATGTTCAAGCGCGGCGAAATCGACGAGTGCGTCGTCGAGAGCGAGGAGTATCTCTCGTTGCAGGGCACAGAATGGGAAGAGTATCTTGCGCCTAACGATTTCAGCTCCAGCACGAACTATTTCTGGCTGGATTTCAAGAGCGACAATCCGGAGTTCAACGCGTTCATTCATAACGAAAATTTCCGTAAAGCCCTTCAATACTCGATCAACCGCGAATCCGTCGCGTATCTGCGCGAGCCGGTCACGCCGTCCCGCCTTGTACGCAATACGATTATCGCCGAAGAACTGATCTATGATGAGGACGGCGTGGATTACACGGATTATCCGGGCCTTGCGCAAATCAAGGCGACGAATTATTACGACCCCGAAAAAGCGCGTTCCTATATGGAAGCCGCGGTCGCCGAACTGTGCGATGCAAACGGCAATATCCTGGGCGTGGAGGCGACGACGGTGGATATGCTGCCCATCGTTTCGTACGACGTGGATGGGAAGTTGCCGGTGACGGTCGTTTACGTTGGGACGGACGATGAGGCGGATATGCTCATGAGCCAGCTCATCGAGGTGATGATTGAGGAAGCCATAGGCACGGACCTTATCGATGTTCAGCTCGCTTTTTCCACAGGCAGCTTCTACAGCACGGTTGCCGATCCGCTGAATTACGATATCTACTATGATTCCCTTTCCGTACCCTATGGTGACCCGGGCAGCCAGCTTTCGCGCCTGACGACGGACGGGGCCGAGAACGTCGGCTATTATGAGGTACCCGAGTTCGACGCGCTAATAGAGCAGGCCCTCGCGGAAAGCGACGTGCATGAGCGTTATACGCTGTTCGCCCAAGCGGAAGCGTACCTGGTCAACGGGGCGTATGTAATTCCCTTTATCTCAAGCCTGCGCGGCTATTACATGACCCATATCGTCCCCTACACCGGCCCGCTGATGCAGTTTGGCTCCACCAAATATAAGAAGATGAGGGTCAGCGCAAATATCCTGAGCGCGGAGCAGGTGATTGCAATCGAGGCCGCCTATGAAGCGGAAAAGGCGGCGCGGCTT
This sequence comes from Bacillota bacterium, assembly GCA_023393045.1. Classification (GTDB taxonomy): domain Bacteria; phylum Bacillota; class Clostridia; order Christensenellales; family CAG-138; genus Phil1. Next base: position 3,633 of record JAEWMV010000209.1, read on the forward strand.
TCCGGAAATTGACCGGACCAATTGATCGATATGATCAGCGGGAGCTGCCTGCCTCGCGGGCGGCTCCCGCTCACTATGAGAAGAGGAGGGGTTAACCCTTGCTGCGATATATCCTGAGCCGCACGCTCCGTTCGGTATTGACGATTGCAATCGTTTTTGTAACGGTGTTTATGCTGCTGCGCTTTATGCCGCTCAACGGCTATTTTACGGATGAGGTTCTCAAATCCAGCGACGAACAGACGCGGATGACCTATCTGCGCAACCAGGGCTTGCTCGACGCACCCTTCACACAGCTCTGGCATTTTGTGGAGAATCTTTTTAAAGGCGAGCTTGGGCGCAGCCTGACGGTCTATCCCAAGGTGCCGATTACGACTTTGCTGCGGGAGAAAATTCCGGTTACTGCGGCGTTCGGGGCGGCGAGCCTTGTGCTGGGCATGACGGCCGGCCTCCTTCTGGGCATGCTCATGGTGCGTTACAAGGAGCGCTGGGGGGATACCCTGGGCACGGCTTATGTTGTCATTGTGCGCGCCATACCAAGCCTGATCTACCTGTTCTTTATCCAGGTATGGGTATCGGGCTTTCTAGGGCTGCCGCTCGTGTTTTATGAGGACAGGCCGGAATCTTGGATTTTACCCACGATTTGCCTCTCTCTGGGCAGTATTGCGTGGTATGCGATTTGGCTAAGGCGTTTTATGGTGGATGAAGAAAACAGGGATTATGTGAAATTTGCCCTGGTGAAAGGGCTTCCCCAAAAGTATGTGCTGCGCAGGCATATTTTTAAAAACGCAATCATACCGATCGCGATCTATCTTCCGAGCGACCTGCTCTTTATCATATCCGGTTCGCTGATCATCGAGAGCCTTTATGCGATTCCGGGCACCGGCGGTCTTTTGACAACGGCGATTCAGAAGCAGGATAACAACCTTGTGCAGGTGATTGTGCTGATGTATGCGATTCTGTCGGTGCTGGGCGTTTTCCTGGGGGACATTCTGGTCGCGTTTGTGGATCCGCGCATACGCCTCACGGATAAAGAGGGTTAATAATTATGGAATCAAAAACCGTAAAAAACATGGATATTCTGGTCAGCCCGGAGAAATTCCGTGCCGCCGTGTTTGACCGCACGGCCAGCGAGGAGGGCGGATTCTCCAACTACTCCTACTGGCGCTCGACAATACGAACCTTCTTTAAAAGCAGGTTTGTCGTCGCGATTGTGGCGCTCATCGGGCTGTTGATTCTGATGGCGTTCCTTTATCCGGTGTTTTCCGCAACCAACCCTGCCGCGATTTCAACAAATCCGCTCACATGGAACCAGCGGCCGAATGCGGAGCATTGGTTCGGAACGGACGGCATCGGTCGTGATATCTGGGCGCGCGCATGGTACGGCACGCGCAATTCCTTCCTGCTGGCCTTCTTTATTGCCTGTTCCGACGTGGGCATCGGCACGGTGGTCGGCGCGCTCTGGGGCTACAACAAGAAGATGGACCCCGTCATGATTGAAATCTATAATGTGATGACGAACATCCCGAGCACGGTGTACCTGGTGCTGCTGGCCTATATCATGAATACCAGCTTTCTTACGCTGTTTATTTCCATGGCCTCGCGCGGATGGATCGTGGAAGCGCGGTTTTTCCGCAACCGCATCCTGTCCATCCGGGACAGCGAATACAACGTTGCTTCCAAATGCC
>JAEWMV010000221.1 GCA_023393045.1 Bacillota bacterium
TTCTTGGCGGTGTTGGATGCTCGGGCGTTTCGTCGGAATATTCTACGGAAACATCCACGTCCGCCTCCTTGGCGAGCAGCATGGAGTAGCGAAGGCGCGGGTCGTCCGGCTCGAGGCCCAGTATGCCCGCGACGATGGCCTTGTCCGTACCGTGGCCGCGCCCCGTGGTCGCAAACGAACCGTAGAGCGTGATGCGCGCCTTTTTTACGTCGCCCCCCGCGATGCGGTTGGCCATTTTGCCAAGCTTCGCAGCACCCGCTGTGTGCGAGCTCGAAGGGCCCACCATGCGCGGGCCGATGATGTCAAAAACACTGAAATCCTGCATCTATTTTTAATCCTCTACAGAAATTGTCTTGCCGTTTAAGCGGGTGAGGAAACTGCCTTGCGGGAAGGCGAGCGCCAGGCGCACCGCGCGAAGAGAAAGTCCTTTTACGGAAAGCTGCCTGTCACATTCCCTGTCCCCGTAGCGGTCGTCACCCAAGAGGGGAAGGCCGGCGTGCGCGAGGTGCGCGCGTATCTGGTGCGTGCGTCCCGTCACGAGTTCCACCTCAAGCAGCGCCGTCTTTTCGCGCCGTTCTAGTATTCGGTAGCGCGTGACGATTTCCTTCGCGCCCGCGCGCTTTTCGTCATAGATGCGCACGGTTGCGCCCTCCGGGTCTTTCACAAGCCACGCGCGCAGTTCTGCTTCGTCCCGTTTCGGGCTGCCGTGCACCTCGCAGCGATAGTATTTGCCTATCGCGCGCAGCTTTATCGCCTCCTCCAGCGCGTCCGCCGCGCGGGGGTTTCTGGCGAAGAGCACCAGCCCTTCCGTGGCGACGTCGAGCCTGTGCACGGGGTAAATCTCCTCGCCTAGCGCGCTCTTAAGCCGCGCCTCGAGGGAGTCGCCCCCGTCCTCGGTCGCCACGCTCATGCCTGCGTCCTTGTCAACGGCGAGCACGTCCGCATCGATGTAGGCAAGCCGCACGCCCGCCGCGAGCGCGGCGAGTTCTTCCGAAAACGGCTCCCACGCGGGGCCGTTTGGCCTTGAAAAAAAGCGCAGCGGCTCCTTTTTTACGGGATGCTCGAAGCTGAGCATATACGCCCAGAGCGCGAGCTGCTGCCCCGGTTTGGCCGCGGGATTATAGCGCTGGTCGCCCCATATGGGATATCCCGCGCTTGCGAGCTGGCAGCGTATCTGGTGGTGGCGGCCGGTAAAAAGCGCCACGTCAACTAGGGTTTTATCCTCCAGCGCCGTCAACCGGCGGTATTCGAGCGCCGCGGCCTTCGCACCTGACTCATTCGCGCCCGCCATGCGGGAGGTGCCGGTCGTTTCGTCCTTGATAAGATAGCCCGAAAGCCTCGCGCGCGCTTTGGGCGCGCCTTCTACGAGCGCGGCGTAGCGCTTCTTCGCCGTGCGCGAGGCGAACTGCTCCGTCAGCCTTGCCGCCGCCTTCGATGTGCGGGCAAACACCATGATACCGCCCACGGGGCGGTCGAGCCTATGGACGAGGCCGAGGTAGACCTCGCCCGGCTTCTCATATTTTTCTTTGATATATGCTTTGCATTGGGAAAGCAGGTCCGCGTCCCCGGAGGAATCCGCCTGCGCGGGGACGTTGACGGGCTTTTCCACCACGAGCAGGTGGTTATCCTCATAGAGGATGGCTAGCACGTTTCCCCCTCGAAGGAGAATTCCGCAGGGCCTGTCATAAACACGCTGTTGTCGTCGTCCCAGAGTATGTCGAGCGCGCCCAAGGCGAGGTGCACCGTCACATGCCGCCCCGTAAAGCCTGCGATGGCGCTGCACACCGCGGCGGAGGAGGAGCCCGTGCCGCAGGCAAGCGTCGCGCCGCAGCCGCGCTCCCACGTGCGCACCTCGATGTTCTGGCTGTCTATCACATGCGTGAAGTTGACGTTTGTTCCGCGCGGGAAGATGGGCATGTGCTCGATTTCATATCCCATATGGCAGAGCGCCTCCTCGTCGGGCAGTTCGTCCATGAACACCACAGAGTGGGGCACGCCCAAGAGTATTGTGGAAAAAGTAAGCACGCGCCCCTGGGCGGTGAGCTTCTCCAGTACGCATTCGCCCTCGCCGAGCATCGGGATGAGGGGCTTTTTGCGCTCGGGCTTGCCGAGGTTGACCCTGGCCTTTACGGCCGCGCCGCCCTCTACGGTGAGCTCGATGAGCTGCGGGCCCGCGAGTGTTTCCACGCTGAAGCGCTCCTTTTTGACGATGCCCTTGTCGTGGACGTATTTGGCAAAGCAGCGCACGCCGTTGCCGCACATTTCGGCCTCGCTGCCGTCGCTGTTAAAAAGCTGCATGCGCGTGTCGCACGCTGCGCTTTCGCGCACAAAAACGAGCCCGTCCGCGCCCACGCCCGTGCGCCTGTGGCAGAGCCTGCGCGCGAGCGCGGGAAGGTCTTCTTGAAACGCGCCGGAGCGTCCGTCCGTGATGATGAAATCGTTGCCCAGCCCGTGTGCCTTCGTAAAACGCATAAATGCCTCCAAAGTACAATATTCGTCATGGTCGTACAGGAGCATTATACCATGCGTCACAGTATTTTTACACGCTCAACCTGTACAAGCGGGAGGATTTGGATTATCATTAACATTAAACTAATATTTCTGGAAGTATGCACACTGATTTATGGAGCGTTTTTACTTTATTGTGAACCCCGTTTCCGGTTCCGGCCGGGCCATGGCCGAGTTTGAAACGGTGAAACCCCTGATCGACGCCCGGGACACACCCTATGAGGTCGTCTACACGCAGCGCCCCGGCCACGCGGCGGAACTTGCCGCCGACGCCGCCGGGAGCTTTACGCGCATCGTCGCCGTGGGGGGCGACGGCACCGTCAAGGAGGTGGCCTCCGCGCTCGCCTATAAGGACGTTGCCCTCGGCGTGCTGCCCTTTGGCACGGGCAACGATCTGGCGCGCACGGTGGGCTTCCCCTCGGATCCCGCAAAGGCCGTGGAAACGCTTTTTTCCGGCCGCGTCGTGAAAATGGACGCGGCGCAGGCCAACGGCCGTTTCTTTGCAAATGTGGCGGGCATCGGCTTTGACGTGGACGTGCTCATCAACACCCTGAAGTACAAGCACAGGTATCCGCGCGGCATGACGCCTTACCTGTTGGGTATACTCGATACGCTGCGCCATCTTCGCACGCTGCACATGGTCATCGAGCATGACGGGGAAAGGATAGAGTGCGAGGGCATCATCCTCTCCGTAGGCAACGGGCAGTACATCGGCGGCGGCATGCGCGCCGTGCCCATGGCGGACCCGTTTGACGGATACCTCGACTGCATGTACGTGGATAGGGTGAGCGTGCCCAAGTTCCTCACCCTCCTGCCGGGCTTCCTCAAGGGGAAGCACATCAGCCAGCCCATCGTCCACCATTTCCGCACGAAGGAGCTTCATGTGACGTGCAAGGAGGAAACGCAAATCAATTACGACGGCGACGTGGACTCGAACACCCCCGTCGCGTTCAAAATCCTGCCGGGCGCGCTCAACGTGCTGCTCCCCGCCGAGGAGGAGGCATGAACAGGCTTTACTTCATCGTGAACCCCATCTCCGGCTCCGGTCAGGGGAAGGCGCGCTTCGCGGACGCGTGCGTCGTGCTTGACGCGCGCGGCGCGGACTACGGCTTTGCCTTTACCGAATACGCGGGGCACGCGGTGGAGCTTACGAAGAAGGCGCTGGAGGACGGGGAGAAGCACATCGTCTCCGTGGGCGGGGACGGAACGCTTCGTGAGGTGGCAAGCGTCGTGGCGGAAGCGCCGGGGGCGACGCTTGGCATACTGCCCTTTGGCACGGGCAACGACTTTGCCCGCGGCGTGGGTCTGCCGGAGGATACGGATAAGCTCGTTTCCATTTTGCTTGCAGGCAAAACGCGCGCCATAGACGCGGGGGACGCAGGCGGCGCGTTCTTTATGAATGTGGCGGGCTTCGGCTTCGACGTGGACGTGGTGCGCCACACGGAAAAATACAAGAAAAAACTCAACGGCATGCTGCCCTATCTTCTGGGAATCCTTAAAGCCCTGCTGCATCTCTCGCGGACGCAGCTTCATATCGAGACGGACACGGGGGAAACCTACGACGTCACGGCCACTCTCTTCACCGTCTGCAACGGCAGCCGCTTCGCGGGCGGCATACGCATCGCCCCCCTCGCCGACCCGGCGGACGGCCTGTTGGACGTGTGCGTGCTAAAAAGGGTCAACAAGGCGCTGTTCCTCTACCTGCTGCCCATCTGCATCAAGGGGAACCACCTGAAACATAAAAAGCACTTTCTCTACTTCAAAGCGAGGAGCGTGCGGGCGCAGTGCGAAACCCCCGCGCCCCTTGAGCTTGACGGGGAGCTCATAGGCGCCGCTCCCGCGCGCTTCACGGCGCGGCCAGGCGCGATTACGCTTTTTACGGGGGATTGATGGCAAGGCGAAGGTTCAAGTCCAAAAACAGGGCGCTGACCTTCCGGCGCGTCGGGCTCATTGCGCTGATTCTGGCGCTGCTCGTCGGCGTGGGGCTGGGCATCGCCTCGCTCGCGCGCGAAAAGGACTCTTTCGGCACGCTCGCGGACCTGCCTTTTTCCTCGGAGGCATCCTATGTGTTCACGGGCAAGGGCTTTTACTACATCGACGGGGATGACCTCGTCTATCACGACCTCGAAGACCCCGAGGCGGGCGCAAAGAACATGAAGCTTGGCACCGCGGACGTGACCATGTGCGCCTCCTCCTCGCTCGCCGCGCTCTATTCCGGTTCCAGCCTGCAGATACTCGGCCTGGCCGACGTCATCGACGCGGGGGGCACGGTGCTGGGCATACGCTGCGGCGCTTCGCACGCGGCCGTCATGCGGCAGGATTCCGCGGGAGGGGCGGCTGTGATCGTGTACGACGCATCCGGCACGCTCGTGGACGTCATCGAGCAGGGCGCGTCGCTGCTGGTGGATTGCGGCATACGGGAGACCGCCGACGGGGACGTGCTCTGGACGCTGATGCTCGATTCCTCGGGCAGCGTGCCCGTTTCCACCATCACGACCTACACGTATAAAGTGGATGGCGCGGGCGTCGCGCGCGCCTCGATGAGCGGCGTGATGAGCGTGCAAGGGCAGCTTGTGGACAAGCTGGTGTTCAGCGCGAAGAGCATCTTCATCGCGGGCACGAGCCATTTGATCCGCTGCGATGCGGGCGTTTCTGGCGAGGCGTACCGCCTTTTGACCTACGGCTACCGCCTTGCGGATTATTCCACGGGCGGCGCCGTTCCGCTTTTTGTCTACGTCCAGCGGGAGGCGGAAAGCGTTTCCCGCGTCAAGCTCTACAGTGCGGCGGAGAGCGGCGTTCCCGAGGCGACCGCGCGCGAACTGAGCCTGCCCGAGGGTACGCTGGGCTTTGCCGCGGCGGGCGGGAAATTCTATGCCTTTACCGAAAGCGAAATGGTCGCCTACGACGCAAAGGGCGCGCTGCTCGCGCGCTACGAGCTGGGCTTTACCCTCACCGGCGTCAAAAAGCTTGACGAAAAGCGCATTCTGGCCCAAACCGCGGGCCAGGCGAGGCTTATCACCCTGAA